>NZ_JBHVDD010000059.1:0-60565 GCF_042802995.1 Streptomyces sp. NPDC057438 | reverse complement strand
CCCCGGTGCGGGTCGGCGGGCCCTGGAGACCGGCCGCGTGTACGCCATCGGCCGCCGTTGCCGGTCGGCTCAGCCGGTGGTCCACCAGACCGTCGTGTCGGCCGGCAGTTTCGCCTCGTCCCCGGCCACGGTCACCTCCGCGGTGGCCAACAGCACTCGGCCGTGGGCGGGGACGGTGACGGCCTCGCCCGTGGTGTTCGCGACGCACACGAAGTCGCCCCGGCGGAAGGCCAGGACACCCTCGGGCGCCTTCAGCCACTCCACCGAGTCGCCCGCGCCGAGGCCGCTCTCCCGCCGGCGGACGGACAGGGCGGTGCGGTACAGCTCCAGGGTCGAGTCCGCCGCGCCCGTCTGGGCCTCGATGCTGAGGTCGCCCCACTCGGCGGGCTGCGGCAGCCAGGAGCCGCCGGTGCCGAAGCCGTACGACGAGCCGGAGCGGGTCCACGGGATCGGGACGCGGCAGCCGTCGCGGAAGCCGTCCTGCCCCGCGCCCCGGAAGTACGCCGGGTCCTGGCGGACCTCGTCCGGGAGGTCGACGACGTCGGGCAGGCCCAGTTCCTCGCCCTGGTAGACGTACGCCGAGCCGGGAAGCGCCAGCATCAGCAGCGTGGCGGCGCGGGCCCGGCGCAGGCCCAGCGCGCGGTCGCCCGCGAGACGGATCTGCGTACCGAGGCCCGGTTCGTTGGCGAAGCGGGTCGCGTGTCGGGTCACGTCGTGGTTGGACAGGACCCAGGTGGCGGGGGCGTTCACCGGGCGCATCGCGTCCAGGGTGCGGTCGATGACGGACTTCAGCTCCGCCGCGTCCCAGTACGTGCCCAGGTACTGGAAGTTGAACGCCTGGTGGAGCTCGTCGGGGCGGACGTAGTTCGCGGTGCGTTCGACCGTGGGGGTCCACGCCTCCGCCACGAAGATGCGCTCCCCGGCGTACTCGTCCAGCACCAGGCGCCATTCGCGGTAGATCGCGTGGACGCCGTCCTGGTCGAAGAACGGCATGACATCGTTGCCCAGCAGTTTCAGCTGGTCGTGGGCGCCGAGGTCGGGGAGGCCGGCGGCCTTCACCAGGCCGTGGGCCACGTCGACACGGAAGCCGTCCACGCCCATGTCGAGCCAGAACCGCAGCACGGAGCGGAACTCGTCGCCGACCGCCGGGTGGTCCCAGTTGAAGTCGGGCTGCTCCGGGGCGAACAGGTGCAGGTACCAGGCGCCCGGCGTGCCGTCGGGCTCCGTCACTCGCGTCCAGGCCGGGCCGCCGAAGATGGACTCCCAGTCGTTCGGGGGGAGTTCGCCGGAGGCCCCCTTGCCCTCACGGAAGTGGTAGCGGTCGCGCAGCGGCGAGCCCGGCCCCTCCGCGATCGCCCGCCTGAACCACTCGTGCTGGTCGGAGGAGTGGTTGGGGACCAGGTCGACGATGATGCGCAGACCCAGGTCGTGGGCGTCGCGGATCAGGGCGTCCGCGTCCAGCAGGGACCCGAACATCGGGTCAACCGCGCGGTAGTCGGCGACGTCGTAGCCGGCGTCGGCCTGGGGGGAGGCGTAGAAGGGGCTGAGCCATACGGCGTCGATGCCCAGGTCGCGCAGGTACGGGAGCCGGGAGCGTACGCCCTCCAGGTCGCCCATGCCGTCGCCGTTGCTGTCGGCGAAGCTGCGCGGATAGACCTGGTAGATCACCGCGTCGCGCCACCAGTCGCTGCGCTGTACCTCGGCGGGGGTTGCGATGGGGGTGGTGGTGGAGTGCTGGTGGCTCATGACGTCCTTGATGCGTGGAGGGTCATCTGGGCAGAAGGATGAGGATGTGGGCGAGACGGCCGCGGTGACAGCGGGGTCGGATGGCCAGCGCGGCCGTCTCGGTTCTTCGGGCGCCCCCGAAGGGGGCGCGGGGAACTGGGCGACCGGCGCCCACGAGAGCCGCAGCCGCGCGACGGCCCCTCACGGCCCTGCCGGCGGTCAGCCTTTCGTGCCGCCCGCGGTCAGCCCGGTCACCAGGTTCTTCTGCACGAGGTAGAAGAACGCGGAGACGGGGATCGCGACCAGGACCGCGGTGGCGGCCATCAGGTTGCGCTGCGCGTCGTGTTCGCTGACGAAGCTCTGCAGGCCGACGGCGAAGGTGTACTTCGTGTCGGACAGCATGAACGTCGAGGCGAAGGCGACCTCCCCGAACGCGGTGATGAAGCTGTAGAACGCGGCGACCGCGAGGCCCGGCTTGGCGAGCGGCAGGATCAGCCGCGCGAACGTGCCGAAGGGGCTCAGCCCGTCGACGCGTCCGGCCTCGTCGATCTCGAAGGGGATCGTGTCGAAGTAGCCCTTGAGCAGCCAGGCGCAGTACGGCACGGCCGTCGAGCAGTAGACGAGGATGAGGCCGAGGTAGCTGTCGATGAGCTTCAGCTCCGAGAGGATCTCGTACATCGGCACCATCAGTACGGCCACCGGGAACATCTGCGTGACCAGGAGCACCCACATGAACTTCCGGTAGCCCGGGAAGCGCATGCGGGAGACGGCGTAGCCCGTGGTCGCCGCGATCAGCACGCCGATGACGGTGGTGCCGAGCGAGACGACGAGGGTGCTGACGAGCCAGTCGAAGAACGGTGTCTCCTGGAGCACGTACGAGTAGTTGGCGAACGTCATTTTGCCGAAGATGCGCCCGGGATGCAGGTAGTCGTCCTTGTCCGGGCCGAGGGACAGGAAGACCAGCCAGGCGATCGGGAACAGCGCGGCCAGGCTCGCCAGGACCAGGATCGTGTGGGAGGCGAGGGCGCCGGCGGGGCTGTTCTCACCGCGGCGGCGGGTGCGGCGCGGGGGCGCGCTCCCGGCGGCTCGCGCCGACGGGGAGTCCGCGTGAGCGTCGGTGGGGGCGGTCGTGGTGCTCATGGGGGCTCCTGCCTCAGATCGCGAGCTGCTGCTCATCGCGGTTCAGCCAGCGGCGGTAGACGGAGGTGAAGACGATCAGGATGGCCAGCAGCAGGATGCCGTAGGCCGCCGACTGCGCGAAGTCACGCGGCTGCTGCCCGAAGCCGAGGTAGTACGCCCAGGTGACGAGGATCTGCGCCTCGGGCGCGGTGTCGCCGAACAGCAGGAAGATGACGGCGAACTGGTTGAACGTCCAGATGACGCCGAGGAGGACGACGGTGGAGCTGACGGAGCGCAGGCCCGGCAGGGTGACGTGGCGGAAGCGCTGCCAGGGGCTCGCGCCGTCCATCTCCGCGGCCTCGTACAGGGTCGAGTCGATGGACTGCAGTCCGCCGAGCAGCGAGACCATCATGAACGGCACACCGCACCAGGTGTTGACCATGATCGCGGCGAACCGCTGCCAGAAGGTGTCCTCCAGCCACAGCGGCGCCGGCAGGTGCAGCGCTTCGAGGCCGGCGTTGATGACACCGCCGTCGGCGAGCATGAACCGCCAGCCGAACACGGTGACGAAGGTGGGGACGGCCCACGGCAGGACCAGGATCAGCCGGTAGAGGGTGCGGCCGCGCAGCTTCTGGTTGAGCAGCAGAGCGAGGCCGAGGCCGATGAGGTAGTGCAGGGCGACGCACAGGGTCGTCCAGACGATCGTCCAGACGAAGTGCGACCAGAAGCGGTCGTAGGAGGTCGGTCCCCACAGGATGTCGGCGTAGTTGTCGAAGCCGATGAACTCGTAGGTGGCCTCGATGTGGTTGACGCCGATCGTGCGCGCCGAGTTGAGGCTGTTGGCGTTGGTGAGGGTGAGGTAGAAGCCTCGGGCCAGCGGATACAGCACCAGGACGCCGAGCACGAGGACCACCGGGGCGATCATCGCGTACGCGTACCAGTACCGCTGGTACGACTGCCTCAGACGCGTCAGCCGGCCCGGGCGCCCGCCCGGTTCACCTCGGCGCTTGCCGGTCGCACGGTCGATGGCGACTGTCATCGTTCGACACCTTCTGGAAGATCAGGGGCTGGGCCGCTCGGGGGCTGGGCTGTGGGGGCCGGCCGGTGGCCGCCGTGTTCCGTCCCCGGGGCTCCGGGGCGGGACGCGGCGGCCACGCGGGGTCACTTGCTGAAGTCCGGGACCAGCTTGGCGATCGCGGTCTCCGCGTTGCCGAGGCCCTTGTCGAGGGACTCCTTGCCGCCGGCGATCGCGAGCAGCTCGCTGTCGAGCGGGCCCCACAGGGAGCTGTACTCGGGCAGCTCGGGGCGCGGCCGGGCGGCGGCGAGCACCGTCTGGTAGCCGGCGATGCCCGGGTCGGCCTTGACCTCGGCGGTGTAGGCGTCGTCGCGCGTGGGCAGCGTGGAGTTCTTCAGGGCGATGGTCTCCTGGGACTTCGCCGAGGTCATGAAGTTGACGAACTTCAGCGACGCCTCCTGGTGCGCCTTGTCCGAGCCGGCGTACACGGAGAGGTTGTGGCCGCCGGTGGGGGCGCCCGCCTTGCCGCTGGTGCCGGCCGGGACGGTGGCGATGCCGAGGTTGGCCTTGTCCTTGAACGCCGAGCCCTTGTAGAAGTTGGTGATCTCCCACGGGCCCTGGATGATCGAGGCGACCTTGCCGTTGACGAAGGCGTCCTGGATGTGGGCGTAGGCGTCGGCGGTGGTGTCCGCCTTGTGCAGGCCCTTGCCGTCGAAGAGGCCGAGCCAGGTGCCGTAGGCCTGCTTCGCCTCGGGGGAGTTGACGGTGATCTTCTTGGCGGGGACGTCGACGGTGTCGGTGCCGTCGCCGTAGAGGAAGGACTGGGCGTAGTAGGCCTGGGTGGAGCCCCAGTAGCCGTCGACGCCGGTCTTGCTCTTGACGGTGGCGGCGGCCTTCTTCAGGTCGTCCCAGGTCTTGGGGGCCTCGGTGAGGCCGGCCTTCTCGAACAGCTGCTTGTTGTAGACCAGCGCGAGGGTGTCGGTGACGAACGGGACGCCGTAGGTCTTGCCGTCGTACTGGGCCTGCTTGATCAGGCTGGGCTGGAACTTGTCCTGGTCCTTGAGGGCCTCGGTGCCGTCCAGCGGCAGGAAGAAGCCCTTCTTGGCGAAGGCGGGGGTCCAGCCGACCTCGGAGCGCAGGATGTCCGGGGCGCCCGTGGCACCGGCGGCGGTGTCGAACTTGTTCTGCGCCTGGTCGAACGGCACGTTGACGTACTTGACCTTGATGTCCTTGTGGGCGGCCTCGAACTCCTTGACCAAGGCCTTGTACGTCGGTGCCTCATTGGTGGCGTTGGATGTGTCCCACCAGGTGATGGTGACCGGACCGTCGGCCGAGTCGCCGCTGTCGCTTCCGCCGCAGGCCGTCGCCGTGAGGGCGATCGACGCCGCCAGCGCGGTGGCCGCTATGCCACGCCGCATGAGATCTCCTTGAGGGTGAAAGCCCGTGTGCCGGGAGGGAGGGCCCCGTCTGCCGTCCCCGCCGAGTGCCGGCGCGCCGTTGCCGCCGCCGGGCGTGGCCGAACGTAACAGCGATGTAAGCCGGACGAAAGACCTTGCTGCAAAAAAATGCAAGAACCGGTGACGGTTACCCCGCCGTGACCTGCTCCTGACCCGCACGAAACCCGGTATCCGGGCCGATCAGCGAGCCTTGGGGCGGCTGTGAAAGACTCTGCAAGCTCTTGCCACGACGCGCGCGTACGGCAATCATCACTCCGTCAGCGCCTTGCGGAGCGCGGGCCGTGGGTCGCGGCAGCCACCCCCGTTCCGCGCGAGGGCGCCCCCACGGACACCGACCAGAATCACGAGGGACCGCGATGACGCAGCAGCCCGCAGCGGGCCGCACCCCCGCCCGCACCCGACGCAGGGCCGGTGGGCAAGCGCAGACCCGGCCGGTACAGTCCAGTGCTGTGACCACACGGCTTGCCGACATCGCAGCCCAGGCGGGGGTCAGTGAGGCGACTGTCAGCCGCGTCCTGAACGGGAAGCCGGGCGTCGCCGCGACCACTCGCCAGTCCGTTCTGGCCGCCCTCGACGTGCTCGGCTACGAGAGGCCCGTACGGCTGCGGCAGCGCAGCGCGGGCCTGGTGGGCCTCATAACCCCGGAGCTGGAGAACCCCATATTCCCGGCCCTGGCCCAGGTCATCGGCCAGGCGCTGACCCGGCAGGGCTACACCCCGGTCCTCGCCACCCAGACCCCCGGCGGCTCGACCGAGGACGAGCTGACCGAGATGCTCGTCGACCGCGGGGTCGCCGGCATCATCTTCGTCTCCGGTCTGCACGCGGACACCTCGGCCGACATGCAGCGCTACGAGCAGCTGCGCGCCCAGGGCGTGCCGTTCGTCCTCGTGGACGGTTTCTCGCCGAAGGTGCAGGCCCCCTTCATCTCGCCGGACGACCGGGCGGCGATGTCCCTCGCGGTGACGCATCTGGTGTCACTGGGACACACCCGGATAGGGCTGGCTCTCGGCCCCAAGCGTTTCGTGCCGGTCCAGCGCAAGATCGAGGGCTTCGTCCGCACGATGCAGGACCTGCTGGGCCTGGCGGCCCCGACGGTCGAGGCGGAGCTGGTCCAGCACTCCCTGTACACGCTGGAGGGCGGCCAGGCGGCGGCCCTCGCGCTCATCGACCGGGACTGCACGGCGGTGGTGTGCGCGAGCGACATGATGGCGCTCGGCGCGATCCGGGCGGCCCGGCAACGTGGCCTTCAGGTGCCGCAGGACGTCTCGGTCGTCGGCTTCGACGACTCCCCCCTGATCGCCTTCACCGATCCCCCGCTGACGACCGTCCGCAAGCCGGTCCCGGCGATGGGGCAGGCGGCGGTGCGCACGTTGCTGGAGGAGATCGGCGGGACGCCGGCGCCGCACAGTGAGTTCGTGTTCATGCCGGAACTGGTGGTGCGGGGATCGACGGCTTCGGCCCCTGGGGACCGGAGTCGTCCCTAGGACGGAGAAGACGGGGGTGGGTGCGATACGTACGGAGGAGAGGTACCTCCGCAGTACCCCGACGAACGTGCGTGATGAACCAGACCAGAGGATGATCGGTGGGGTACCGCTTATCTGGCAGACTCTGTGCCCATGGGTGAGGCGACCGTGACGACACTGGAGGAAGGCCGGGAGCAGGTCGCTCCGCGGTCCGTCACGGACGCGCCGGAGCGGGGGTTCCTGCACCGGCTGAGGGCTCCGCGCCGCCCGCGTCTGTGGTTCGAGATCCTGCTGATCGCGGTGAGTTACTGGACGTACTCGCTGATCCGCAACGCGGTCCCCGAGCAGAAGACGCAGGCCCTCGCCAACGCCGACTGGATCTGGAGGGTGGAGCACCACCTCGGGATCGCGGTCGAGGAGACGATCAACCACTCCGTGAACTCGGTCACATGGCTGATCGTCGGCATGAACTACTACTACGCGACCCTGCACTTCGTCGTCACGCTCGGTGTCCTCACGTGGATCTACCGTAGTCATCCGGGCCGGTACGCGGCGACGCGGCTGGTCCTCTTCGCCACGACCGCCGTCGCCCTGGTCGGCTACTACTTCTACCCGCTGGCCCCGCCCCGATTGATGACCGGCGAGCACTTCATCGACACGGTCCTCGTCCACCAGACCTGGGGCTCGATGGCCTCCGGCGACCTGAAGAACATGTCGAACCAGTACGCGGCGATGCCGTCGATGCACATCGGCTGGTCGCTGTGGTGCGGGCTGACGATCTTCGCGCTGGCGTCGGTGCCGTGGGTGCGGGTGCTGGGCCTCTTCTACCCCACGCTGACGCTCGTCGTGATCGTCGCCACCGCCAACCACTTCTGGCTGGACGCGGTCGGCGGCATGCTCTGCCTCGCCTTCGGCTACACGGTGGCCCGCCTCTGGTACGGGTCGCTGCCGTACGCGCTGCCGCGCCAGGTCGCGGTGGGGGCCGGGGAGAGGGAACCGGCCCCGGTCAAGGCGTAGCGCCGGTGCCGGGTGCCGTTCCCCGCGGGCCCGAGGCGTCGGCGGCCTCCCCCAGCGCCCGCACGAACGTGGTCAGGGCTGCCGGCTGCGGCGGTGCGCTCTCGCGTGCGGCGCCGGGGAGACGAGCGCGGCGACGGTCGGCCGTCCGCTGCCGGTGGTGTCGGTCGCGCCGGGCGCCCTGTTCCTGGACGAGCGGGTGGGGCCCACGGGTGATCGCGGGGATGGCGGTGGTCCTGACGCGGGTGACGCTGACGCGGCGGGGCGGGGGGACGGCGGCGGGGGCGAAGGCACGGCCCGTGGCTGCGGGCCCGGAACCCGCCTCGGCCACGGCTCCGGTTGCCACCGCCCAGCAGACTCCGGCAGGGAGCGCGACCACGGCTGCGAGCTGGTCCGGGGCTTCCGCTGCGGGCCGGGCCGGGGGCTCGGCCGCGGCTGAGCCGGTGAGGAGCGGGGCGGGGGCTTCCGCTGCGGCCGCGGGCTGAGCCGGGGAGCGGGGCCGGGGCTTCGGCTGCGGCTGCGGCTGCGGCTGCGGGCTGAGCCGGGGAGCCGGGCCGGGGCTTCGGCTGCGGCTGCGGGCTGAGCCGGGGAGGCGGGCCGGGGCTTCGGCTGCGGCTCCCGACCGTGCCAAGGCTTCCCCTGCGGTTGCGACTGCGGGCATGGCCGAGGCCTCCGCCGGGGCTGCGACGCCGGCCCCGGAACCCGCTCCGGTGGGGAGGAGCCGAGCCACGGCTGCGGAAAAGAGCCGGCGCTCCCGCTGCGGGCCGGGGCTTCGACTACCGATTCCGGTCGAGCCGCCGCCCTCGCTCCGGGCACGGTACGGGCACCCGCTCAGGCTGCGACCCCCCGCCCGGCCGCAGGCCGAGACCTCGCTCCTGCCACCGTTCACGGCCGGGGCGGCCGGGCCGCTGCCCTGCCCCCGGCAGGGGCGCGCGGTCGCGACCGCGCGCCTCACCCCCCGTAGAACAGCTCCTCCACCACGCCCCGGGCCCTTCGGGTGATCCGGCGGTAGTCGTCGAGCATGTCGCCCACGTGTCCGGGGCCGTATCCCAGGTAGCGGCCCACGGCGCCGAGTTCGCGGCCGTCGGAGGGGAACGTGTCGCCTGCCCGGCCCCGGACGAGCATGACGGCGTTGCGGACGCGGGTGGCCAGTACCCATGCCTCGTCCAGGGTCGCCGCGTCCTCGGCGCTCACCAGGCCGGCCGCGAGCGCGGCGGCCAGGGCCTCGCGGGTGCGGGTCGTGCGCAGGCCCGGCTCGCTGCGGGCGTGCCGGAGCTGGATGAGCTGGACGGTCCACTCCACGTCGGACAGACCGCCGCGGCCGAGCTTGGTGTGCAGGGTCGAGTCGGCGCCGCGCGGCAGCCGCTCCGACTCCATCCGGGCCTTCAGGCGCCGGATCTCGCGGACCGCGTCGTCGCCGAGCCCGTCCGCCGGGTAGCGCAGCGGATCGACGAGGTCGACGAAACGGCGGCCCAACTCCTCGTCACCGGCCACGGGTTCGGCGCGCAGCAGCGCCTGCGACTCCCAACCCAGCGACCAGCGGCGGTAGTAGGCCTCGTACGACTTCAACGTCCGCACGACGGGGCCGGACTTGCCCTCGGGGCGGAGGTCCGCGTCGATGAGGAGGGGCGGGTCGGCGCTCGGGATCTGGAGCAGGCGCCGCATCTCGGCGACGACCGCGTTCGCGGCAAGGGCCGCCTCCTGCTCGTCGACGCCCTCGCGCGGCTCGTGGACGAACAGGACGTCGGCGTCGGAGCCGTAGCCCAGTTCGTGGCCGCCGAAGCGGCCCATGCCGATGACGGCGAAGCGGGTGGGGAGGGTGTCGCCCCAGCGGTCGCGGACCACGGCCCGGAGCGTGCCCGCCAGGGTCGCGGCGTTGAGGTCGGAGACCGCGCCGCCGACGAGGTCGACGAGGGCGCCCTGGTCGGCGGTGGCCGGGGTCTGCTCGGTGCCGTAGGAGCCGACGATGTCCCGGGCGGCCGTACGGAAGAGTTCGCGGCGGCGGACGCCGCGCGCGGCGGTGACCGCCTGCTGGGCGCCGTCGGCGCGGTTCACGGCGGCGAGGATCTCCTGCTCCAGGTGGGCGCGCGTACGGGGTTCGAGCCCGCCGGCGCCACCGGCGGCCCCGTCCCCGTCGCCGAGCAGGGAGACCGCCTCAGGGGCGCGCATGAGGAGGTCGGGGGCGAGGCGGCCGGCGGAGAGCACCCGGGCCAGGTTCTCGGCGGCCGCCCCCTCGTCGCGCAGCAGTCGCAGATACCAGGGGGTCCGGCCGAGGGCGTCCGAGACCTTGCGGAAGTTGAGGAGCCCGGCGTCCGGGTCGGCGGAGTCGGCGAACCAGCCCAGCAGGACCGGCAGCAGCGTGCGCTGGATGGCCGCCTTGCGGGAGACGCCGGAGGCCAGCGCCTCCAGATGGCGCAGGGCGGCCGCCGGGTCCGCGTACCCGAGGGCGACGAGGCGTTCGCGGGCCGCGTCGGCGCTCAACCGGATCTCGCCGGGCGCGAGTTGGGCGACGGCGTCGAGGAGCGGCCGGTAGAACAGCTTCTCGTGCAGCCGGCGGACGACGGCCGCGTGGCGCCGCCACTCCCGGTTCAGCTCCACGACGGGATCGGTGCGCAGGCCGAGGGAGCGGCCGATGCGCCGCAGGTCGTCGTCGTCCTCGGGGACGAGATGGGTGCGGCGCAGCCGGTAGAGCTGGATGCGGTGTTCCATGGACCGCAGGAACCGGTAGGCGTCGTCGAGCTGGGCCGCGTCGGCCCGTCCCACGTATCCGCCGGCGGCCAGCGCGCCCAGCGCGTCGAGCGTGGTCCCGCTGCGCAGCGAGGTGTCGCCCCGCCCGTGCACGAGCTGGAGCAGCTGTACGGCGAACTCGACGTCCCGCAGGCCCCCCGGCCCGAGCTTGAGCTGGCGGTCGACCTCGGCGGCCGGGATGTTCTCGATGACCCGGCGGCGCATGCGCTGCACGTCGGCGACGAAGTTGTCCCGCTCGGCGGCCTGCCAGACGAGGGGCTGGAGCGCGCTGACGTACTCCTCGCCCAGTGCGAGGTCTCCCGCGACCGGACGGGCCTTGAGCAGCGCCTGGAACTCCCAGGTCTTCGCCCACCGTTGGTAGTACGCGAGATGGCTGCTCAGCGTGCGCACGAGCGGCCCGTTGCGCCCCTCCGGCCGGAGATTGGCGTCGACGGGCCAGATGCTGCCCTCGACGGTCGTCTCCGAGCAGATCCGCATCATGTGCGAGGCGAGGCGGGTGGCGGCACGGACCGCCTTCTGCTCGTCGGCACCGTCCGCGGTCTCGCCCACGAAGATGACGTCGACGTCGGAGACGTAGTTCAGTTCGTGGCCGCCGCACTTGCCCATCGCGATCACCGCGAGCCGGCACAGCGCCGCGTCCTCCGGCGCGGCGGCGCGGGCGATCGCGAGGGCCGCGCGCAGGGTGGCGGTGGCGAGGTCGGCGAGTTCGGCGGCGGTCTGGGCGAGGTCCGTCGTCCCGCAGACGTCACGGGCGGCGATGGAGAGCAGACAGCGGCGGTAGGCCACCCGCAGCGAGACCGGGTCGGTCGCCTCGACGAGCCCCTGCTCGAACTCCTCGACGCCCGGATGCAGATCCTGCGACTCGTACGTCACGAGCGCCTGCCAGTCCTGCGCGTGCCGGGCCAGATGGTCGCCGAGCGCGGCGGACGCGCCGAGCACCCCCAGCAGCCGGTCCCGCAGCGGCTTGGCCGCTATCAGCGTGTCCAGCACCGCCCGCCGCGCCGTACGGTCCGGCTGGGCCTCCAGCAGCCGGACGAGGCCCAGCAGCGCGAGGTTCGGGTCGGCGGTCGCCCCCAGCGCGTCCAGCAGCACCGGGTCGTTGCGTACGGCGGACAGCTCCTCGCTCTCCAGCAGCCGCTCGGCGGCGCTCGGATCGGTGAACCCGTGCCGCAGCAGTCGCGTGAACGTACTGCTCCTGCGCCCCGGCGCCGTCATCCCCGGCCTCCCGTCGGATCAAGCCCGCTCACCCGATCACCCGACTTCATCGATCAAGGTCGTACGGGCACGAGCCTAACCGCAGTGGCGGGCGGAAGCGCCGGTCGGCGGTCGGCCGGGTTCGGTGCCCGCTCGTCGGCGACCAGGGACTTCGCGGAGCGCTGCCGGTGTCCGTGCCGGCTCCGCCGTCCCGGGGGCCGCATGCGCCGCTGACCTGCCGACGTGGGGGACGAAGGGGACGCTGAGGGCGGCGAGGGCTCGGCACGGCCCCGGTCGTGGCGGGCGGCGGTGTCGTCGGAGACGGTGCCGACCACCGTGCTGCTGGAGCTGGTCGGGGGCGTCGCCGGGCTCGTCGCCCTGGCGGGGTGGCCGTTCGGGTGGCTGCCCGGACCCGGTCTCCTCGCGCTCACGCTGAGCATTCCCGCGTGGCAGCCCTCGGCGGAGCTGTACCGGGACGCGACCGCCGCGCGGGCGCGCCGTGCTCGCCGCCCTCCTGACGCTGGCGACGGTGTCCTTCCTGCCGGCCGCGGCCTTGAACGGGGTCCTGCCCGCCACGGCCGACCCGGGCATCGGTCTCCTCGTCGGCTACGCGCTCGCGATCCCCGTCGCCGCGACCGTGCCGGTCCGGTTCCTCGGCACCCCGGAGGCGGGGTGACACCGGTCCGTGCGGCGCGGTCACCACGGCCGTCCCGGCCCGGCCGGAGTCCGAGGCACCGCCGCGCTGTCCGGCCGCGGCCGACGACGGGCCCGAGCAGCTGTGCGTTCGAGGTGGCGCCCGGCACGGTTTTCGGCTTCGGTAGGGGGAGCCGTTCAGCCGGACGAGATGGCGGGGCGGCGGACCCGAAGGCTCTCGCGCGAGGAACGCAGGGAACACGTGGCGCGAGACACGCAAGGAACGCGAGGTACGCGGGGGACCGGCACACGCGTGGTGCAGGGAGGCTCCCGTCGACGGCGACTTGGAGGACCAGGGATGCAGTACACGCTCGAAGTGATTCCGCTGCCCGTCAGCGACATCGACCGGGCCCGGGACTTCTACCGGGACAAGGTCGGCTTCCACGTCGACATCGACCAGGAGGTCATGCCGGGCATGCGGATCGTCCAGCTGACTCCCCCGGGCTCCGGCTGTTCCATCGCCCTCGGCGACGCCATCTGGGACATGGCCCAGGGCGTCAAACCGGCCCCCGGCTCGTACCAGGGCCTCCAGCTCTGTGTCGCCGACATCAAGGCCGCCCACGCCGAACTGCGCGAGCGGGGCCTGGAGGTGTCGGAACCCGTCCAGTACACCCCCGACGACGGCGCCACCTTCATGTACTTCACGGACCCGGACGGCAACGGGTGGGCGGTCCAGGAGTACCGCCGCCGGTCCACGGAGCCCCTGCACCAGGTGCTGGCGGACCTGGCGGAGCAGCGCTAGCGGCAGCGCGCGCCCGCGGTCCGGCGGGCGACATGCCGTGGGGCCGACGGTCCACGACCGTCGGCCCCACGGGTCGTCACGACGGGAAACCCGCCCTGACCTGCGCCTACAGCACCGGCAGGTTCTTCCGCAGCTCGAAGGCCGTGACCTCGCTGCGGTACTCCTCCCACTCCTGGCGCTTGTTGCGCAGGAAGAAATCGAAGACGTGTTCGCCCAGGGTCTCGGCCACCAGGTCGCTGCGCTCCATGAGGGACAGGGCCTCGCCCAGGTTCTGCGGGAGCGGCTCGATGCCCATCGCGCGGCGCTCCCCGTCCGAGAGGGCCCAGACGTCGTCCTCGGCGCCCGGCGGCAGTTCGTAGCCCTCCTCGATGCCCTTGAGGCCGGCGGCCAGGAGCATCGCGTACGCCAGGTAGGGGTTCGCGCCGGAGTCCAGGGAGCGGACCTCGACCCGTGCCGAGCCCGTCTTGCCGGGCTTGTACATGGGGACGCGGACCAGGGCGGAGCGGTTGTTGTGGCCCCAGCAGATGTACGAGGGGGCCTCGCCGCCGGCGCCGGCGGTGCGCTCGGAGCCGCCCCAGATGCGCTTGTAGGAGTTGACCCACTGGTTGGTCACGGCGGCGATCTCGGCCGCGTGCTTGAGCAGGCCCGCGATGAAGGAGCGGCCGACCTTGGACAGCTGGTACTCCGCGCCCGACTCGTAGAACGCGTTCCGGTCGCCCTCGAAGAGGGACAGGTGCGTGTGCATGCCGGAGCCCGGGTGTTCGGAGAACGGCTTCGGCATGAAGGTCGCCTGGACGCCCTGCTCCAGCGCGACCTGCTTCATGACCAGGCGGAACGTCATGATGTTGTCGGCCGTGGAGAGCGCGTCGGCGTAGCGGAGGTCGATCTCCTGCTGGCCGGGGGCGCCCTCGTGGTGGGAGAACTCGACCGAGATGCCCATGGACTCCAGCATGGTGATCGCCTGGCGGCGGAAGTCCATGCCGACGTTCTGCGGGGTGTGGTCGAAGTAGCCCGAGTTGTCGGCCGGGGTCGGGCGGGAGCCGTCGACCGGCTTGTCCTTCAGGAGGAAGAACTCGATCTCGGGGTGGGTGTAGAAGGTGAAGCCCAGGTCGGAGGTCTTCGCCAGGGCGCGCTTGAGGACGTAGCGCGGGTCGGCGAAGGACGGGGAGCCGTCGGGCATGAGGATGTCGCAGAACATCCGGGCGGTGCCGGGGGCCTCCGCGCGCCACGGCAGGACCTGGAAGGTCGACGGGTCCGGCTTGGCGATCATGTCGGACTCGTACACCCGGGCGAAGCCCTCGATGGCCGAGCCGTCGAAGCCGATGCCCTCGTCAAACGCCTGTTCCAGCTCGGCGGGGGCCACGGCGACGGACTTCAGGAAGCCCAGCACGTCCGTGAACCACAGGCGTACGAAACGGATGTCGCGCTCCTCCAACGTACGGAGCACGAACTCCTGCTGCTTGTCCATCTTCCGCTTCCACCCATTCCTTGCTGGTCAGGCCGCCTTGCTCCCGAGCGACGGGAGGCGGTCGGGCACCTGAGCATCCCACCACAACACCATTTCGTGCGCGTTGCGCACCTTGATCGGCAAACCGACCTCCAGCCGAACGCCCGGCACACGGCAGGTGTACCTCCCGCTGTGCGGGTGTACCGCTCTCGGTGCCGCTCAACCGCTCTGCCGCCCATCTTGCCTGCTCGGGCCGACATCCGTAACGCCCGTGTCGTTCCGTGGGCGGACCACCGCACAGGCGAGGCAGCATGGGAGGCGGGATCCCTCGTTTACGCGAGGGAGCGGATCAACTTACGATCAGCTGATCCGACCGTCCCATCCGACCCATCCCCCACTAAGGACACACCCCATGGCCGCCAAGACCAACAGCAGCGGGGACCGCAAGGCACGCATCGAGGCGATGCGCCGTGCCGAGCGCTCCCGTGAGCGCCGGACCCGGATCCTCACGATCGGCGCCAGCGTGCTGATAGTCGCCGGCCTCGTGGTGGGCGGGACGGTCCTGATCCGCTCCCAGTCCGACGACAGCGGCAGCGTGGCGAGCGACTCCAAGTCGACGGGCAAGTGGAAGACCGGGTCCGACGGTGTCAGGACCTGGAGCACCAAGCTCACCCAGAACCACGTCACCAAGAGCGTGAAGTACCCGATGGAGCCCCCGGTGGGCGGCGACCACAACCCGGTCTGGCAGAACTGCAACGGCGACGTCTACGACAAGGCGATCAAGAACGAGAACGCCGTGCACTCCCTGGAGCACGGCGCCGTCTGGGTCTCCTACAACAGCAAGGCCTCCGAGGCCGATGTGAAGGCGCTCGCGGAGAAGGTCAAGAAGACCCCGTACACCCTGATGAGCCCGGTCGAGGACCAGAAGGACCCGATCATGCTCAGCGCGTGGGGCCACCAGCGCACGGTGACCGGCGCGAAGGACCCGAACGTGGACAAGTTCTTCGAGACGTACGTCCAGGGCGAGCAGACGCCCGAGCCGGGTGCCGCCTGCACCAACGGCGTCTCCTAGCGGCAGCGGGCCTGGGACAGTGGGAAGCATGAAGCACATCGGTTGGATCGCCTCCGGGGCCGCGGCGGTGCTCGTCGCGGCGGGAGCGATCACCTACGCGGTCGCCGACGGCGACGAGTCCGGGCTGAAGGCCCCCGCCGCCGACTCCGCGGACGCGGGGTTCGCCCGGGACATGGCCGTCCATCACCAGCAGGCCGTCGAGATGTCGTACACCGTGCGCGACGGGACGGACGACGAGGAGGTCCGGCGGCTCGCGTACGACATCGCGCAGACCCAGGCCAACCAGCGCGGCATGATGATCGGCTGGCTCGATCTGTGGGGCCTGCCGAAGGTGTCGTCGGACGAGCCGATGGCCTGGATGGGCATGGGCGGCATGGCCTCCGGCGAGGACGGCGCGCTGATGCCGGGGATGGCCACCGACACCGAGATGAAGAAGCTCGGCGAGCTCAACGGCAAGCAGGCCGAGATCTTCTACCTCCAGCTGATGATCGACCACCACAAGGGCGGCGTCCACATGGCAGAGGGCTGCGTCTCGAAGTGCACGGTCGGCGTGGAGAAGAAGCTCGCGCAGGGCATGGTCAACGCCCAGGAGTCCGAGATCTCGCTGATGACGGGGATGCTCAAGGAGCGCGGGGCCGCGCCGCGGTAGCCCTCCGGGCCGGGTGACCGGCCCGCCCCCGGAGCCCCAGGGACGTATGCCGCAAATCACTTGCGCACACGGTTCCTTGGGGCTTCCGTACGCTTCCATACGTTCGCTTGGGGCGTTCTTGGCCCAGCCCTGCCCGCCGCCATTCCCTGGCATGAACGGTTCATCGCGAGAGTGACCACCGTTGGGTGATCCACTCGCGACGAACCGCTTCCAGGGGGTTTTCGCTCCATGAGATCCAAGAGGTCCGCAGGGGCCGTACTGCTCGCCGGCGCGCTGGCACTGGGCACGCCTGTGGCCCACGCCTCGGCCGACCCAGGCCGGGACACACTGCAGGGGACGAGGCCGGCGTGGGCCACGGCCCAGGCGGACGCGGGAGCCGCCGCCGACGGCTCCCGGGTGTCCGCCCGTGTCTATCTGGCCGGCCGGGACGCGGCCGGACTGGCGACGTACGCCAGGGCCGTGTCCGATCCCTCGTCGGCGTCCTACGGGAAGTTCCTGAGCGCCGCGCGGACGCGGGCGCGCTTCGGGGCGACCGCGGCGCAGGTCGCGGCGGTGAGGACCTGGCTCCAGGACGCCGGGCTCACCGTCACCGGCACGAACCGGCACTACCTCTCGGTGACCGGTGAAGTCGCCGACGCCGAGCGGGCGTTCGGCACGCAGCTGCACAACTACCACAAGGACGGCCACACCTACCGGGCCCCCGCGGGGACGGCCTCCGCGCCCGCGCGGCTGAACGGGGCGGTGCTGACCGTCACGGGCCTGGACACCGCCCCGCACCGGGCGACCCACGACGACCAGCTCCCCCCGCCGGACACGGTGTTCCGCAACGCGGGGCCCTTCTCGTCGTACCACGGCTCGAAGACCGCGAGCACCCTGCCCGACGCGTACGGCACGAAGATCCCGTACGCGGTCCAGGGGTACACGGGCCGGCAGCTGCGGGCCGCGTACGGGGCCGGAAGGCGTACGGGCAAGGGGGTGCGGGTCGCGATCACGGACGCGTACGCCTCACCGACGATCGCGTCGGACGCGGCCACGTACGCGGGGAAGCACGGTGATCCGGCCTACCGGGGCGGGCAGTTGCGACAGGTGCTGCCGAAGGAGTACACGGCGACCGAGGAGTGCTCGGCGTCCGGCTGGTACGGCGAGGAGACCCTCGACGTGGAGGCCGTGCACGCGGTCGCGCCCGCCTCCGACATCGTGTACGTCGGGTCCGCGTCCTGCCACGACGACGATCTGATCGACGCGCTCGGGAAGATCGTCGACGGGCGTCTGGCCGACGTCGTCTCCAACTCCTGGGGCGACATCGAGGCCAACCAGACCCCCGGCCTCGCCGCTGCCTACGACCAGGTGTTCCAGCTCGGCGCGGTCGAGGGCATCGGCTTCTGCTTCTCCTCCGGGGACGACGGCGACGAGGTCGCGAACACGGGCACCAAGCAGGTGGACACACCGGCGAACTCGGCATGGGTGACGGCGGTCGGCGGTACGTCGCTGGCGGTCGGCAAGCGCGACGCGTACCTGTGGGAGACCGGCTGGGGCACCCTGAAGGCCACGCTGTCCGACGACGGCAAGAGCTGGACCGGCTTCCCCGGCGCCTTCACGTCCGGCGCGGGCGGCGGCACCAGCCGGACCGTGCGGCAGCCCTTCTACCAGCGGGGTCTCGTCCCGAAGGCGCTCGCGACGGCCGGCGGGGGCGCGCCGATGCGTACGGTGCCGGACATCGCGGCGATCGCCGACCCGAACACCGGGTTCCTGGTCGGGCAGACGCAGACCCTGCCCGAGGGCGGGCAGGGGTACGGCGAGTACCGGATCGGCGGCACCTCGCTCGCCGCACCGGTCGTCGCGGGCGTCCAGGCGCTGGCCCAGGAGGCGCACGGCGGCCGTCCGCTGGGCTTCGCCAACCCGGCGATCTACGCCCGGTACGCCTCGTCGTCGTACGGCGCCACGGTGTTCCACGACGTCACCGACCACCCGACGGGCGGCCGGGGGCTCGCGGTGGCCCGCGTCGACTTCGTCAACGGCTACGACACGACCGACGGGCCGGCCACCTCCGTACGCACCCTGGGCGCCGACAGCTCGCTGCACGCCGTGCGCGGGTACGACGACGTGACCGGGGTGGGGTCGCCCGCCCCGGGCTATGTGGAGTCGTACCGCCGATAGGAGCCGATGCGAGCCGACAGGAGTCGCGGGAGGATCCGTGGGGCGCGCCGAACGTGGGGCGCCCCACACCCCATAGTGTCGCTCTGACGATTACACTGGGTCCCGTGCCTCAACTTCGTCTCGCTTTGAATCAGATCGACTCGACGGTCGGCGACATCGCCGGGAACGCCGAGGCGGTGGTCCGCTGGACCCGGCACTCCGCCGAGCAGGGAGCGCATCTGGTCGCGTTCCCCGAGATGGTGCTGACCGGGTATCCCGTCGAGGACCTGGCACTGCGCCAGTCCTTCGTGGAGGCGTCCCGCTCCGCGCTGGGGGCGCTCGCCGCGCGGCTCGCCGACGAGGGCTTCGGGGAGCTGCCGGTGGTCCTCGGCTACCTCGACCGTTCCGAGTCCGCCGCCCCGAAGTACGGCCAGCCCGCGGGGGCCCCGCGCAACGCGGGCGCGGTGCTGTACCGGGGCGAGGTGGCGCTCACCTACGCCAAGCACCACCTCCCGAACTACGGCGTGTTCGACGAGTTCCGCTACTTCGTGCCCGGCGACACCATGCCCGTCGTGCGCCTGCACGGCGTCGACATCGCCCTCGCCATCTGCGAGGACCTCTGGCAGGACGGGGGCCGCGTGCCGGCCGCCCGGTCCGCCGGGGCCGGGCTGCTGCTCTCCATCAACGCCTCGCCGTACGAGCGCGACAAGGACGACACCCGCCTCGAACTGGTGCGCAAGCGCGCGCAGGAGGCCGGCTGCACCACCGCCTATCTGGCGATGATCGGCGGCCAGGACGAGCTGGTGTTCGACGGCGACTCCATCGTGGTGGACCGGCACGGCGAAGTGGTCGCGCGGGCGCCGCAGTTCTCCGAGGGGTGCGTCGTCCTCGACCTGGACCTGCCGGCGGGCGCCGCCGAACCGGTCACCGGGATCGTCGACGACGGGCTGCGCGTGGACCGCCTCGTCATCTCCGAGGAGCCGCTGCCCGCGTACGAGCCGGAGCTGACCGGCGGGTACGCGGAGCGCCTCGACGACGACGAGGAGGTGTACTCGGCGCTGGTCGTCGGTCTGCGGGCGTACGCGGCGAAGAACGGTTTCCGGTCCGTCCTCATCGGTCTCTCCGGCGGCATCGACTCGGCGCTCGTCGCGGCGCTCGCGTGCGACGCGCTGGGGGCGCAGAACGTGTACGGCGTGTCCATGCCGTCGAAGTACTCGTCGGACCACTCCAAGGGTGACGCGGCGGAGCTGGCGCGCCGCACGGGGCTCAACTTCCGCACGATCTCGATCGCTCCGATGTTCGACGCGTATATGTCGTCGACCGAACTGACGGGCCTGGCGGAGGAGAACCTCCAGTCGCGGCTCCGGGGAACGCTGTTGATGGCGATCTCCAACCAGGAGGGCCACATCGTGCTGGCGCCCGGCAACAAGTCGGAGCTGGCGGTGGGGTATTCGACGCTGTACGGCGACTCGGTGGGCGCGTACGGCCCCATCAAGGACGTGTACAAGACGTCGGTCTTCCGGCTCGCCGAGTGGCGCAACCGGGCGGCGGCGGAGCGGGGGCAGACCCCGCCGATCCCGGAGAACTCCATCTCCAAGCCGCCGAGCGCCGAACTGCGTCCCGGGCAGGTCGACACGGACTCCCTGCCGGACTATCCGGTCCTGGACGCGATCCTGGAGCTCTACGTCGACCGCGACCAGGGCGCCGACGCGATCGTGGCCGCCGGGTTCGACCGGGAGCTGGTGGTCAAGACGCTCCGTATGGTCGACACCGCCGAGTACAAGCGGCGCCAGTACCCGCCGGGCACGAAGATCTCCCCGAAGGGGTTCGGCAAGGACCGCCGGCTGCCGATCACCAACCGGTGGCGCGAGCAGGCGTAGGCGGGTCACGGGGTCTCTCAGGCCGCGGGGTCGCGCAGCCCGACGCAGTCGAGGGCCCAGAACGGCTCCGCGTAGACGAAGGTGCCCGTCATCCACGGCTCGTACGTGGAGAGGCGGGCGACCTGGAACGCGGCTTCGGGGATGCGCAGCGACGGCGGGCAAAAGCCCGCCGCGACGGCGCTCTCGAAGCCGCGCGTGCCGTAGTAGCGCGGTGAACCCTCCAGGAAGACCAGCGGCACCCCCTGGCCGTCGGCCGCCGCGAGGGCGTGCGCGACGAGCCGTGTGCCGATGCCCTGCCCCTGGAGGTCCGGGACCACGCCCAGCGGCGACAGGGTCAGCACGTCCACGATCCGGCGCGGAGCGTCCAGGCGCGCCGCGCTCAGCAGGACGTGCCCGACGACCCGGTCGTCGACGGTGGCGACGAAGGACATCGGCGCGGTCGCGGCCTGCGCGGTGCGCAGCGCCTCCACGAGCCCGGGAATCCGCTCGCCGTCCCCGAACGCACGGGTGTGCACCTCGCGCACCGCTCGGTGGTCGTCGTCGGTCTCCCGCCGGATCACCGCGCCCGTCACGGGGAGAGCGGTCCGTGTCTCTGCGGGGGTGCCGTGTGCCGTCATGGCGGCGAGAGTAGGTCCGGGGCCGGCCCGTGCGCGAGGGGATTACGCAGGGGCCGTCCGGCTCGTGGACGCGTCCGGGCCCCCGGCCCGGAAAGGCCCGGGGCCGGGGGCCCGCCGACCGGCGGGTGCCCGCGCTCCGCAGCGGGCGTGTGCCGCCGCCCGGCTCAGACGCGTGCCGTCTCCCGCTCGCCCGGTACGTGCGAGGCCACCACGCGGGCATGGCTCCGGGCGGCGTGCGCGGGTGCGCGGCGGGTGTCCACGGTGCGGGCGACGGCCGCGACCGCCAGGCCGACCACCGCGAGGCCCGCGCCCACGGTCGCCGGGGCGGTCGCGCCGAGGCCGGCGGAGAGGGCCAGCCCGCCGGTCCAGGCGCCGCCGGCGTTGGCGAGGTTGAAGGCGGCCTGGTTGGCGGAGGAGGCGAGGGAGGGGGCCGCGGCGGCCTTCTCCATGACCATCAGCTGCAGGGGCGAGCCGGTGGCGAAGGCCGCGACACCGAGGAGCAGCACGGCCAGGGCGGCGCTCCACTGCGCGGACATCAGGACCGGGAACAGCGCGAGGATCAGGACCAGCGAGGCCAGGCCGCCGAAGAGGGTGCCCCGCAGGGAGTGGTCGGCGAGACGGCCGCCGGCCAGGTTTCCGATGGTCGCCCCCACGCCGAACAGCGCGAGCAGCAGGGTCACGCTGCCGGCAGCGTATCCGGCGGACTCCGTGAGCATCGGCGTGATGTAGCTGTAGGCGGAGAAGAGGGCGCCGAAGCCCGCGACGGTCGTGCCGAGGGCGAGCCAGACGGGCAGGGAGCGCAGGGCGCCCAGTTCGCCGCGCAGGCCGGCCGTCGGGGCGGCCGCGTGGTCGCGCGGGAGCAGGAACGCCAGGGAGGCGATGGCCGCCAGACCGATCGCGCCGACGCCGAGGAAGGTGATCCGCCAGCCGAAGTGCTGGCCCACGAGGGTCGCGGCGGGTACGCCGGCGACGTTGGCGATCGTCAGGCCCAGGAACATCAGCGAGACCGAGCGGGCCCTGCGCTCCGGGGCGACGAGGCCGGTCGCGACGACCGCGCCCACGCCGAAGAAGGCGCCGTGCGGCAGACCGCTGAGGAAGCGGGCGGCGAGCAGCCAGTGCTCGTCGGGGGCGAGCGCGGACAGCGCGTTGCCGACGACGAAGAGGACCATCAGCCCGATCAGGACCTTGCGGCGGGGCAGCCGGGCCGTGACCGCGGCGAGCAGCGGGGCGCCGATGACGACACCCAGCGCGTAGGCGGAGACGAGGTGGCCGGCGGCGGGGATCGAGATGCCGAGGTCGGCCGCGACCTCCGGGAGGAGGCCCATGATGACGAACTCGGTCGTGCCGATTCCGAAGGCGCCTACGGCGAGAGCGAGCAGGGCCAAGGGCATGGCGGGACCTTTCAGGGAGAGCGGGGGGGATGCCGGGGTTCCGTTTCATCGTATGTTCCTTTGCGGAACAAACTCGAACCGGGGTTCTGTTCCCCCACCGCCCGTAGCCGCCTCACCAGGGGCGTCAGCTCCCGGACGTGTCGATCGTCACCCGGGCCGCCACGGGCAGATGGTCGCTGCCGGTCTCCGGGAGGGTCCAGGACGCCGTGGGCTCCATGCCCCGGACCATGATCTGGTCGATGCGGGCCATCGGGAACGAGGCGGGCCAGCTGAAGCCGAAGCCGTCGCCCGCCGCGCCCTGGGTGGAGCGCATCTGGGCGGTGACGGCGTTCAGGGCCCGGTCGTTCATGGTGCCGTTGAGGTCGCCGAGGAGGGCGACGTGCGGGATCGGCTCGTCGGCGATGGCCTCGCCGAGGGCGTCGGCGCTCTTGTCGCGCTGGCGGGCGGTGAACCCGGCCTCCAGCTTGACCCGCACCGAGGGCAGGTGGGCGACGTACACGGCGACCCGTCCGTCCGGTGTCGCCACCGTCGACCGCATCGCGCGCTCCCAGCCGAGCTTGATGTCGACCGGCTTGGTGCCGCTCATCCGGTACTTGCTCCACAGGCCGACGGTGCCGACCACCTCGTGGTACGGATACGTCGCCGCCAGCGCCTTCTCGTACACCGGCACCGCGTTCTCGGTCAGTTCCTCCAGGGCCACCACGTCCGCGCCGGAGGAGGCGACCTCGCGGGCCGTGCCGGACGGATCGGCGTTGTCCGCGTTGACGTTGTGGGTCACGACGGTGAAGTCACCGCCGCTGCCGGTCTTGCTGGTGACGAGCCCGCCGAAGGTGTTCAGCCAGACGACCGTGGGCACCAGGAGCGCGACGAGCGCGGTCGCCGACCTGCGGACCAGCGCGAGGATCAGCAGCAGCGGGATCGCGACGCCCAGCCAGGGCAGGAACGTCTCCGTCAGACTGCCGAGGTTTCCCACCGCGTTGGGGACCTGGGCGTGCAGGACCATGACCAGAGCCACGAGGACCGCGAGGACGGCGAGGACGATGCCACGCCGCCAGATCCGCCGGTCCCCTCTCCAGCCGCCGAAGAGGCGGCCCAGCAGGCGCCGGAGCCGGTTTCGTTCGCGGCCCTGGCCCGTGTCGCCGCCGCCCGTCTCCGTCATGTACGCCTGCGCCATACCGTCGCCTCACTGCCTGCCGTGCACTCTTCCCCGCGCCTCAAGACCCTAGGGGATGATCGCCGCCGATCCCGACGCCGCATCGCGGCCTTGCGAGCACGAGGACGAACAACTCGCTGTTCGGAGTTCCGAACCGGCGGTCAGGTCCCGACGTCTGTAACGAAACGCGCACATCGCTGTGACTCACTTCGCAGCAGGACGTAGCCCTTCGAGCACGGTGTCGACGATGTTCTCCGCGAGATCCTCGGGCAGCGGGGCCTCCGGGCGCATGACGGTGCGCACGAGCATGGGGCCGAAGACCAGGTCGCCGACGAGGTCGAGGTCCACGTCGGCGCGGAGTTCGCCGTTGTCCCGTCCCCGGCGCAGGACTTCGGCGAGGGCCCGGCGGCGGGGGGCGACGACCTCCGCGTGGTAGGCGTCCCAGATCTTGGGGCTGCTCTTCATCTGGGCGATGACGTTGTGCAGGATCGCCGACGGCCGGTTGAGCAGGCCGCGCCTGCGGGCCGCCTCCAGGAAGACGACCAGGTCGTCGCGCATCGAGGTACCGGGCAGCACCGGGTCCGGGGGTTCCGCGGCACGCAGTACGTCGACGAACAGCGCCTCCTTGCCGCTCCAGCGGCGGTAGATGGTCGCCTTGCCGACACGGGCGGTGCGGGCGACCCGTTCGATCGACAACTCCGCGAGCGGCACGCCCTCTTCGAGGAGTTTCATCACGCCTTCGACGATGGCCCGCTCCACGGCCTCGCTGCGGGGACGCCCGCGGACGGGCCCCGCGTCCCGGACGCGTCCGCCTGCGGCGTGGCTCTCGGCGAGGCTCAAGGTCGACTCCGTCTCTGTGTGTCGTGGGACCGGACCGATTGTCGGGTCAGTGGTCGACGGCCGCCAACTCGGGCTCCTGCTTGCCCTCCTGACCGCCCTCGGCCCTCCCCGGCAGGAACACCGCCATGGCCACGGCGCCGATCAGGGCGACACCGGCCCCGCACAGCGCGGTCACGTGCATGGCGTGCAGGAAGGCGTCGTGGGCCGGGCCGACCAGGGCCTCGCCCCGCTCGCCGAGACGGGCGGCGAGGCCGAGGGTGGCCTCGATGGACTCGGCGGCGGCGTGCGGGGCGCCCGGGGGCAACCGGTCCTCGATGCCGCCGCGGTAGGCGGTGGACAGCACCGAGCCGAGGACGGCGATACCGAGTGCGCCGCCGACCTGACGGAAGGTGTTGCTGAGCGCGGAGGCGGAGCCGGCCTTCTCGCGGGGCAGCGCCTGCATGATGACGACGCTGAGCGGGGTCATCACATGGGCCATGCCCACGCCCATGAGGAAGAAGATGACTTCGAGGACCCAGATCGGCGTGTCCGCGTCCAGCACGGCGAACGCGGCCAGCATCCCGGCGATCAGCGTCATGCCGGCCGTGCACACCGCGCTGTTGCCGAAGCGGTCCACGACGAGGCGGGCGCGCGGCGCGAAGACGAACTGCGCGACGGCGAGCGGCAGCATCAGCAGGCCGGTCTGGAGCGGGGAGTAGCCGCGCACGGTCTGGGTGTAGAAGACGGAGAAGAAGGTCACGCCCATCAGGGCGAAGAAGACCAGGCCGATGACGCCGATGGACGCCGAGAAGACCTTGTTCCTGAAGAACGTCATGTCGATGGACGGGTGGTCGCTGCGCTTCTCGAACACCACGAAGGCGGCGAGGACCGCGAGTCCGGCCGCGATGGTGGCGAGGACCGTGACATCGGCGAAGTCGGCGAGCTGGCCGCCGCGGATGATGCCGTAGACGAGGAGGACGAGGCCGACGACGGAGAGCACCACGCCGACGGGGTCGATGCGGCCGGGGTCGGGGTCACGCGAGTCGGGCACCAGCCAGATCATCAGGCCGAGCGCGAGGACGACGATCGGCACGTTGATCAGGAAGACGGAGCCCCACCAGAAGTGGTCGAGCAGGAGGCCGCCGGTGATCGGGCCGATGGCGATGGCGAGGCCGACGCCGCCCGCCCAGATGCCGATGGCCTTGGGCTGCTCGTCGCGCTCGAAGACGTTCATCAGGACGGCGAGGGTGGCCGGCATCACGAAGGCGGCGCCGAGGCCCATCACGGCACGGAAGACGATCAGCTCGGCCGGGGAGCCCGACATGGCGGCGAGCGCCGAGCCGAGGCCGAAGACCACCAGTCCGCCGAGCAGCACCTTCTTGCGGCCGAGCCGGTCACCGAGCAGTCCCGCCGAGAACAGCAGGCCCGCGAAGACGAGCGTGTAGGCGTTGATCGCCCACTCCAGCTCGCTCTGGGTGGCGCCCAGACCGGTGGGCTCGGGGGTGGAGATCGTCTTGATGGCGACGTTGAGGATCGAGTTGTCGAGCACCACGATCAGCAGGCTCAGCATCAGCACACCGAGGATCACCCAGCGGCGCCTGTGCACCGCCGCCGGTATGCGGGAGTCAGGGACTGCGGTAGTCATGTCGTCGAGCCTAGACCTATTTCGATACGGGACCGTCTCGTATCGTTAATCTTTTACCCTGTTCTTACATGCCGCATGCCGGAACGGTCACATGCGCCCGCCCTAGCCGTCCCCCTCCCGAAGTGCCACCATGGAAGCGGTCCGGGGACACCGTCAGGGTGCCTCGAGATGACATGAAGGAGCTGGAGCCATGACGCAGCTTTCGGCTGCCCAGACGAAGCCCTCCGACGGCAGCAAGGCGCTGTACGGGGGCAAGGGCACACGCCGCATCACCGTCCGGGACATCGCCCTCGCCAAGGAACGCGGTGAGAAGTGGCCCATGCTCACCGCCTACGACGCGATGACCGCCTCCGTCTTCGACGAGGCCGGCATCCCGGTCATGCTCGTCGGTGACTCCGCGGGCAACTGTCACCTCGGATACGAGTCGACCGTGCCCGTCACCCTCGACGAGATGACCATGCTCTCCGCGGCCGTCGTCCGGGGTACCAGCCGCGCGCTCATCGTCGGTGACCTGCCCTTCGGCTCCTACCAGGAGGGCCCGGTGCAGGCGCTGCGCTCGGCGACCCGCCTGGTGAAGGAGGCCGGGGTCGGCGCGGTCAAGCTGGAGGGCGGCGAGCGGTCGCACCGCCAGATCGAGCTGCTGGTCGAGTCCGGCATCCCCGTCATGGCCCACATCGGCCTCACCCCGCAGTCCGTCAACGCGATGGGCTACCGCGTGCAGGGCCGGGGCGAGGAGGCCGCGCAGCAGCTGCTGCGCGACGCCAAGGCCGTCCAGGACGCGGGCGCGTTCGCGGTCGTCCTGGAGCTGGTTCCGGCGGAGCTGGCGGCGGAGGTCACCCGGGTGCTCCACATCCCGACCGTCGGGATCGGGGCCGGCGCCGAGACCGACGCGCAGGTCCTCGTGTGGACCGACATGCTCGGGCTGACCGGCGGGCGGATGCCGAAGTTCGTGAAGCAGTACGCCGACCTGCGGACGGTCATGGGCGACGCGGCGAAGGCGTTCGCGGAGGACGTCGTGGGCGGGACGTTCCCGCAGGAGGAGCACTCGGTCCACTAGGTCCGGTCGACCGCGGGGCCTGAAAAGCACGGGGCGCGGCCCGTGCTTTTCAGGGGCGCGGGGAACTGCGCGACCAGCCCCACCGAACCCGCACCCCCACCCGCACCCGCACCCGCACCCGCCGAGACCCGAGCCGTCGGGCGTGTCGGTGGGGCGTCGGCGCTGTCGGCGGGCTGTCGGTGGTTTGTCGGTGGGGGCTGGGAGTGTCGTCCCCATGACACGAATCGACAAGAACTCCGGCGGCGCGAAGGGCGCTGTGACCGTGCGGGGGCTGGTCAAGCACTACGGCGAGACCAGGGCGCTGGACGGTGTCGACCTGGACGTGCGCGAGGGCACGGTGATGGGGGTCCTCGGCCCGAACGGCGCGGGCAAGACGACGCTCGTGCGGTGCCTGTCCACCCTGATCACCCCCGACGCGGGCCGTGCGACGGTGGCCGGCTACGACGTCCTGCGGCAGCCGAGGCAGCTGCGCCGCGTGATCGGGCTGACGGGCCAGTACGCCTCCGTCGACGAGAAGCTCTCCGGCTTCGAGAACCTGTACATGATCGGCCGGCTGCTCGACCTGCCCCGCAAGGAGGCCAGGAGCCGGGCCACCGGCCTGCTGGAGCGGTTCTCGCTGACCGACGCCGCCGGACGCCCGGCGGCGACGTACTCCGGCGGTATGCGGCGGCGGCTCGACCTGGCCGCGTCCATGATCGGAAGTCCGGCCGTGCTCTATCTGGACGAGCCGACGACCGGCCTCGACCCGCGCACGCGCAACGAGGTGTGGACCGAGGTGAAGCGCATGGTCGGCGACGGGGTGACCGTGCTGCTGACCACGCAGTACATGGAGGAGGCCGAGCAGCTGGCCTCCGAGCTGACCGTGATCGACAAGGGCACGGTGATCGCGGGCGGCCGTATCGAGGAGCTGAAGGCGCAGGTCGGCGGTCGCACACTGCGGGTCCGGCCGGCCGACCCGGTGCACCTGCGGTCCCTGGCCGCGGAGCTGGACGGCCTCGGCATCACCGGGCTCGCCACGACCACCGTGGACACCGAGGCCGGCACCCTCCTCGTGCCGATCCTCAGCGACGAACAGTTGACCGCCGTCGTCGGCGCGATCACCGCGCGCGGGGTGACCATCGCCTCGATCGGTACCGAACTGCCCAGCCTGGACGAGGTGTTCCTGTCCCTCACCGGGCACAGGACCGGTGCGGCACAGGACGCGGCCTCCCCCGCCTACGAGGAGGTCGCCGTATGAGTGCCGCCACCACCGTCCCCACGACCCGTGACACCGTCGAGGCCGACGGCCGGATCGGGCTGCGGGCGCACGCCCGGCACACCGGCGCGCTCGTCCGGCGGAACCTGCTGTGGATACGGCAGGACCCCGAATCGATGTTCGACGCGGTCCTGATGCCGATCGTGTTCACCCTGCTGTTCGTGTACGTCTTCGGCGGCTCCATCGGGCAGGCGCTGGGCGGCGGCCAGGAGCAGTACGTGCAGTACGTGGTGCCCGGACTGATGGCGATGATGGGCATGAACATCGCCATGGGCGTGGGCACGGGCTTCAACGAGGACTTCCAGAAGGGCGTCATGGACCGCTTCCGGTCCCTGCCGATCGGACGGTCCTCGGTCCTGCTGGCGAAGATCTCCGTCGAGCTGCTGCGCATGCTGGTGGCCACGACCATCCTGCTGACGGTCGGGGTGCTCATCGGCTTCGACATCACCAGCTGGCCCGGACTGTTCGGCGCGGTGGGCCTGGCCGTCGTCTTCGGGTCGTCCCTGATGTGGATCTTCCTGGTGCTGGGCGTGACGATGAAGAACGCCCAGTCGGTGCAGGCCATGGGGTTCCTGGTGCTGTTCCCGCTGCAGTTCGGGTCGTCGATCTTCGCGCCGACCCGGTCGATGCCGGGCTGGCTGCAGACCTTCACCGACTACAACCCGCTGTCGTCCCTGGCGGACGCGGCGCGCGGCCTGATGACCGGCGGCCCGATCGCGCACGACCTGCTGGTCACCCTCGGCTGGTCGGTGGGCCTGACGGCGGTGATGGCGCCGATCGCGATCCACAAGTTCAAGACCAAGAGCTGACCACCGGGCCCGTACGGGTACGGCCGAGGGTCATACGAGGGCGACGGCCTCCTCCAGGGTGAGGGCGCCGCCCTCGGCGTACGCGGCGTCGTAGGCCGCGTCGTCCAGCGAGGCACGGGTCAGCGCCTCGGCCATGGCCCGGGCCTCGGCCTCCATCGGGCTGGAGAAGTGGCCGGACGGCAGCAGCGCGGCGGCCGCGCCGAGGAGCCGGGCCGCCTCACGGGCTCGGCCGCCGCCGTCGACACCCGCGACGGCTATGGCGGCGGTCACGAGATGGACGGCGGGCATGTAGGGCGCGACCGTCAGGGACAGCCGGTCCAGGCTCCGCTCCAGCGCCCGGCGCATCAGCGTGAGCGCCTCCTCGTGGCGTCCGGACACCGCCTCCAGCCAGCCCTCGACGCCGATGACGTACCCGGCGAAGAGCACGTAGTCGGCGGCGTGGAAGTCCTGGCGCAGCAGGGTGAGCTGCTCCCTGGCCTCGGTGGTGCGCCCGGTGCGGCCGAGGCGGGCGGCGAGGTAGAGACGGGCGATGGGCACCGCCTCCCGGGCGGCGGTGCGGCGCCCCCGCCCCGACTCCAGCACGTCGAACAGCATCTTCTCGCCGCGCTCGGGGTCGCCGCTCTCGATGTACGCACCGCCCAGCCGGACGCCGAGGACACCCAGCTGAGCGTTGGCGCCGAGCCGTTCGGCGTACTCGATGGCCCGTTCGTAGTCCGCGGCGGCGAGCCCGAACTCGCCCCGGCGTTCCAGGGACTCGCCGCGCGCCGAGAGGGCCTCGGCGGCACCCCAGGCGTCCCCGAGCCGGTCGAAGATCTCCAGCGCGTCGTCGGAGTCCGCGATCGCGTCGCCCGCCCAGTCGGAGCGGTTGGCGAGGATGTTGGCCCGCAGCTGCAGGGTCTGCGCCAGCTCCCAGGTGAAGCCGAGTGAGCGGCAGGTGTCGATGTTGGCCTCGAGGATGGCGCGCAGCCGGTCCATGTCGCCGGTCAGCAGGACGGCGTAGAACCACATGAAGCCCGGGAAGCGGCAGGTCTGCGGCTGGCCCGGCCGGTAGGTCTCGCTGATGACCCGCAGCTTCTCCTGTGCCTCGGAGGTCTGCCAGGCGGGCAACTCCATGTCCATGCAGGCCAGATGGACGAGGTGCACCCCGCGCCGGGCCTCGGCGAGGACGTCCGGGCCCATCGGGGGCGGCTGGTCGACGAGACGTCCGCGCAGATCCGGGACGGGGCGCGCGGGCGCGGTGAAGGGGTTCGGGCCGAGTTCCTTGACCTGGGCGGACCAGTGCCGGGCCTCGGTCTTCAGGTCGCGCATCTGCCAGTACCAGCACAGCGACAGCGCCAGGCAGAGCGCCTCCTGCTCGTCCCGCTCGGCGACGGCGTGCCTCAGGGCGGTGCGGATGTTCTCGTACTCCAGCTCCAGCAGCCCGATCGCGGCGCGCTGCCCCGCGCCGCGCAGCAACGGGTCGGTGGCGCGCACGAGTTCGCGGTAGTACGTGAGGTGGGCGCGTGCGGCGGCCGGGCGGGTGCCGGTCTCGTCGAGCCGTTCGCCCGCGTACTCGACGACGGTCTCCAGGAGGCGGTAGCGCATCTCGCCGCCGGGGCCGGCCGCGGGAACCGCCGAAGGGGACGCCACGACCAGGGACTTGTCGACGAGCGAGCCGAGCGCGTCCAGGGCGGCGGGGCCGCAGACGGCCTCGGCGGCGGCCAGGTCGCAGCCGCCGGCGAACACCGACAGCCGCCGCAGGACGTACCGTTCGTCCTCGTCGAGCAGCTCCCAGGACCAGTCGACGACCGCGCGCAGGGTCTGTTGCCGGGGCAGGACCGTACGGCTGCCCGAGGTGAGCAGCCGGAAGCGGTCGTCGAGGCGGTCGGCGATCTGACGGGGCGTCAGCATGCGTAGCCGGGCCGCCGCCAGCTCGATGGCGAGGGGCAGCCCGTCGAGACGGCGGCAGATCTCGGCGGCGGCCTCGGGGTCGGCGTCGACGGTGAAGCCGGGCCGGGCGGCCGCCCCCCGGTCGGCGAGCAGGCGCAGCGCGTGCGGCTGCGTCAGCGGTTCCACCGGGCGCAGCAACTCCCCCGGTACGCCGAGGGGTTCGCGGCTGGTGGCGAGGACGGTCAGCTCCGGGCAGCGCCGCAGGAGCTGGTCCACCAGGTGGGCGGCGGCGTCCACGACGTGTTCGCAGTTGTCGAGGATCAGCAGCATGCGGCGTCCGGCGCAGTGCTCGGTGAGACGGGCCAGCGGGTCGTCCTTGCGGTCCGCCGCGACGCGCATCTCCTCGGCGCCGGCGCCCCGCAGGACGGTCCCGCGGGCGCCCAGGGCGGTGAGGACGGTCTCCGGAACGTTCGCGGGGTCGTCCACGGGGGCGAGTTCGGCGAGCCAGACGCCGTCCGGCATGGCTTCGGCGACCGTCTCGGCGACCTCCTGGGAGAGACGGGTCTTGCCGGCTCCGCCGGGGCCGAGGAGGGTGACGAGACGGGTGCCGGTGAGGTCGTGACGGATGGTGTCGATGTCGGTGTCCCGGCCGACGAACGAGGTGAGGCGGGCGCGGAGGTTGCCCGGGGGGCGGGTGGGACGGGGGTGCGGTTCCAGGTGCGGCCGCGGCCCTGGGCGGGGAGTCGGGGTGCCGGGTGCCGGTTCGTGGGGCCTCTCGCGCGGTTCCCCGCGCCCCTTGCGGGGCTCGGGGCCGTCCGATCTCAGCAACTCCCCGTGGAGGGCGCGCAGGGCCGGACCCGGGCCCGTGCCCAGGCGGTCGGCCAGGAGGCGGCGTACCTCCTCGTACGCGGCCAGGGCCTCGGCCGTGCGGCCGGTGTCGCGCAGGGCCCGCAGGCGCAGGCTCTGGAGGGGTTCGTCGAGGGGATGGGTGTCGCACAGGGCGGTGAGGTCCGGGAGGGCGGTGTCGGCGCGGCCCAGGGCGAGGGCGGCGGTGAGGCGGGTCCGGTGGGCCTCGAGGCGGCGGGCCTCCCAGCGGGCGGCCTCGGCGGTGCGGTCGGGGAGGTCGGCCAGCGGCGGGCCCTGCCAGAGGGCGAGCGCGTCGTCGAGGAGGCCGGCGGCCTTGGCGGGATCGCCGTCGGCGAGGGCGTGGGCGCCCTCGTCCGCGAGTCGTTCGAAGCGGTGGAGGTCGATGTCGTCCGGCGCCGCCGCCAGGCGGTAGCCGCCGTTGAGCGAGGCGATGGCGTCCGGGCCCAGCGCCCTGCGCAGCCGGCCGACCAGCGCCTGCAGCGCGGCCGGCGCGTCGGCGGGCGGATCGTCGGCCCACACCTCGTCGACGAGCGCGGCCGCGGGCACCGTACGCCCCCGGCGCAGCGCGAGCACGGTCAGCAGGGCGCGCAGCCGGGCGCCCCCCACGGGGACCGGGGTGCCGTCGAGCTGCAGTGCCTGGGTGGTGCCGAGGATGCGATAGCGCACGGGGTCCATTGTCCCTGTCGGTTGTCCCTGTCGGAGTCGGTTCGCGTGTCCGGTACATCGAGTCGGACTCTCCCGCGTGACCGTCGACCGTTCGTCCCCCACCTTCCTAGGAACCAGGAGGGGATCGCGAGACGTTTTCGGCGTGTGCCCGGTACCGTCGGGCCGTCCGATCGAGTGATCGACCGTCCGCCGAGCGTCCTAGGAGCCCCATGACCACCGCCGCGTCCCGCCGGAGCGACCGGAGCATCAGCCCCGTCTTCGTGGGGATCGTGGCCGTCATGGCGGTCACCGGATGGGCCACTTGGACCGGATTCGCCGAGCAGCCCGGTCTGGCCGTCTTCCTGTTCGTGACCTCGGCGTGGGTCGTCTCGCTGTGTCTGCACGAGTACGCGCACGCCCGTACCGCCCTGCACAGCGGTGACATCTCCATCGGCGCCAAGGGCTATCTCACCCTGAACCCTCTGAAGTACACCCATGCCCTGCTCAGCATCGTGCTGCCCGTCGTCTTCGTGATCATGGGTGGGATCGGTCTGCCCGGTGGCGCGGTGTTCATCGAGCGGGGCCGTATCCAGGGCCGCTGGAAGCACAGTCTGATCTCGGCGGCGGGCCCGCTGACGAACGTCGCGTTCGCGGCCGTCTGCACCGCGCCCTTCTGGCTGGGCGTGACGGACGGCGTGCCGGCGGCGTTCCTGTTCGCCCTCGCGTTCCTCGCGATGCTGCAGGTCACGGCGGCGATCCTGAACTTCCTGCCGGTGCCGGGGCTGGACGGCTACGGCGTCATCGAGCCCTGGCTGTCGTACAAGATCCGCCGCCAGGTGGAGCCGCTGGCGCCCTTCGGGCTGCTGCTCGTGTTCGCGGTGCTGTGGATCCCGGCGGTGAACGGGGTGTTCTGGGACGTGATCGACGCGTTCATGCGCGGCCTGGGCATCGAGGACCAGCTGTCCGACTGCGGCTACTGGCTCTACCGCTTCTGGCGCGAGGACAGCGACATCTGCCTCACCGGGATGTGACCGCCCGGGGCTCCTGCCGGGCCTTGCGCACGTAGTACCAGGTCATGTTGGACGACAGGCCGGCCATCAGCAGCCACACCACACCCAGCCAGTTGCCTCGGCTGAAGGAGACCGCGGCCGCGGTGACCGCGAGGAGACAGACCACGAGGGCGTAGACGGCGAATCGCCGGGCCGGGCCGGGCGGGAGCGAGGGGGGCATGGGGGTCGGCTCCTGGGAGTGCGGTCGGACGGGGTGGTACGGCGTCCAGTGTCCCCCATGCCCGTACGCGTACGTACGTCGCCTCACACGTCCGTGAGGCGGATGCCCGCGTGGGCCTTGTAGCGGCGGTTCACCGAGATCAGGTTGGCGACCAGGGACTCGACCTGGTGGGCGTTGCGCAGGCGGCCGGCGAAGATGCCGCGCATGCCGGGGATGCGGCCGGCCAGCGCCTGCACGATCTCGACGTCGGCCCGTACCTCGCCGAGCACCATCACGTCGGTGTCGATCTCGTCGATCTCCGGGTCCTCGAGGAGGACGGCGGAGAGGTGGTGGAAAGCGGCGGTGACGCGCGAGTCCGGCAGCAGGGCGGCGGCCTGCTCGGCCGCGCTGCCCTCCTCCGGCTTCAGGGCGTAGGCGCCCTTCTTGTCGAAGCCGAGCGGGTTGACGCAGTCGACGACCAGCTTGCCGGTCAGCTCCTCGCGCAGCGACGCGAGGGTCGCGCCGTGCCCGTCCCACGGAACCGCGACGATCACGATGTCGCTGCGGCGGGCGGTCTCGGCGTTGTCGGCGCCCTCGACGCCGTACCCGAGTTCCTCGGCGACGCCCCGGGCGCGGTCGGCGGCCCGCGATCCGATGATCACCTTCTGGCCGGCCTTGGCGAGCCGATAGGCGAGGCCCTTGCCCTGCGGCCCGGTGCCGCCGAGCACGCCGACGACGAGCCCCGACACGTCCGGCAGGTCCCAGGGGTCCTTCGCCGGGGCCTTCGCGGGGGGCTGCTGTGCACTGTCAGTAGAGGTCATGGGCCGACTTTACGTGCGCGACCGCCGGGGACGACGATCAGGTGGGCACGGTCACGGCGTGCCCGGTCGAGGGCCGCCGAAAAGCGGTTGCCGCAGACGGGGGAGGCCGCCCAGCATGGCCCGTCGTGACTGCTTCCGACGATGCCGCTCCGGGCGCCACGGCCTCCTCTCCTCCCGCCTCCTCCCCTCCCCCGTCCGGGTCGCGCCTTGGCGCGCTGCTGCCCGATCTCGGGCCCTGGCGGGTGTCCGTGGACTTCCGGCGGTTGTGGGTGGCGGGGCTGATCACCAACTTCGGGAGCTTCCTGACCTTCGTGGCCCTGCCCGTGCAGATGAAGGAGCTGACCGGGTCGGTCGTCGCGGTCGGGGCCATCGGGGCGGTCGAACTCGTGCCGCTGATCGTGTTCGGGCTGTACGGCGGGGCCCTCGCCGACGCCCTGGACAAGCGGGCGCTGATTCTGTGGAGCGAGGTCGGGCTGGGACTGCTGTGCGCCGGACTGCTGGTCAACGCGCTGCTGCCGGAGCCGCTGGTGTGGCCGTTGTACCTGGTGGCCGCCCTGTCGTCCGCGCTGGTCGCGGTCCAGCGCCCGGCCCTGGACTCGATCGTCCCCCGTATCGTCCCGCACGAGCACCTGCCGGCCGCCGCCTCGTTGAACTCGCTGCGCTGGACGGTGGGCGGGGTCGCCGCCCCGGCCCTCGCGGGTGTCGTCGTGGCCTACGCGGGGCTCGCCTGGGCGTACGCGGCCGACCTCGCGACGTTCGTGGCGTCCGTCGCCCTGGCCGTGGGGCTCGCCCCCTCCCCCGCGTCGCACGAGGCCGCGAAGCCGTCGTTGCGGTCGATCGCGGAGGGCGCGCGGTACGCGTGGAGCCGCAAGGAACTGCTCGGTACCTACGCCGTCGATCTCGCCGCGATGTTCCTGGCGATGCCGCTGGCCCTGCTGCCGTTCCTGGCGGACGAGTTGGACGCCCCGTGGTCGCTGGGGCTGATGTACGCGGCGCTGCCCGCGGGAGCGTTGCTGATGACGCTGACCAGCGGGTGGGCGTCCCGGGTCCACCGGCACGGGCGGATGGTGGTGCTGGCGGCGGTGCTGTGGGGACTGTCGGTGACGGCGGCGGGGCTGGTGCGGGAGGTGTGGCTGGTGCTGGCGTTCCTGGTGCTGGGCGGCGCCTTCGACATGGTGAGCGGGATCTTCCGCGCCGCGATGTGGAACCAGACCATTCCGGACGAGCTGCGGGGGCGGCTGGCGGGGATCGAGCTGCTGTCGTACTCGGTCGGACCTCAGCTGGGGCAGGTACGGGCCGGGAGCATGGCGGCGTGGACGTCCGTACGGGCGTCCGTGTGGGCCGGCGGACTGCTGTGCGTGGGGGCGGTGGGGCTGCTGGCGCTGTGCCTTCCGAAGCTGATGTCGTACGACGTGCGCACGAACGAGCACGCGGTGCGGTTGCGGGAGCAGCGGGCGGCCTCACCGGCCGGCCCGTCCACCACTCCCGGCTGACGGCTGCGCCTGTGGCCGCTCCCGCCCGGCCCGCGGCGCTGGTGAACGCCGTGCGGTGGTCCCACGGGGGCCGCGCCTGCCGGGCGGCGGTCGCGGCGGCAGCGCGGCCCCGAGCTGCCGGGCCGGTCAGTCCGCGTTCGGGCCCGTCGTGGGGGTGTCGTGCCAGCGGGGGTCGTTCTCCCACTCCGCGTTGCGCTCCTGGGCCGTCTCCATGGCCCGGGTCGCGTCCTGCCGGGAGGCGTAGGGGCCCATACGGTCCTTGCCGGGGCAGTCGGGGCCCTCCTCGACCTTCTTGTGCTCCAGGCAGTAGAACCACTCGCCGGGCTTGCCGGCCGTACGCCGTTTGAACAGAGGCATGACCTGAGTTCCCTTCCACAGTCGTCTCCGACATGGTCCCCCACCACCGCTGGTTAAACTCGCTGGCATGTCTGGCCAGTCGCTGCTCGCACCGGGGAAGCTCTCCCCCACCCGTACCGTCCCGGGAAACATCCGCCGACCCGAGTACGTGGGCAAGCCCGCCCCGGCTCCCTACACCGGGCCGGAGGTGCAGACTCCCGAGACCGTCGAGGCGATGCGCGTCGCCGGCCGGATCGCGGCGCGGGCGATGGCCGAGGCGGCCAAGCACATCGCCCCCGGGGTCACCACGGACGAGCTGGACCGGGTCGCGCACGAGTACATGTGCGACCACGGGGCCTACCCGTCCACGCTCGGCTACCGGGGCTTCCCCAAGTCGCTGTGCACCTCGGTCAACGAGGTCATCTGCCACGGCATCCCCGACTCGACCGTGCTGCGCGACGGCGACATCGTCAACCTGGACGTGACGGCGTACATCGGCGGCGTGCACGGCGACAACAACGCCACGTACCTGGTGGGCGAGGTGGACGACGAGTCGCGTCTGCTCGTCGAGCGGACCGAGGAGTCCCTCGCCCGTGCCATCAAGGCCGTCAGGCCGGGCCGGCAGATCAACATCATCGGGCGGGTCATCGAGTCGTACGCGAAGCGGTTCGGGTACGGCGTCGTGCGCGACTTCACCGGGCACGGGATCAACTCGTCGTTCCACTCCGGCCTGATCGTCCCGCACTACGACTCCCCGCACGCGACCACGGTGATGCAGACCGGGATGACGTTCACGATCGAGCCGATGCTCACGCTCGGGTCCTACGACTACGACATGTGGGACGACGGCTGGACGGTCGTCACCAAGGATCTCAAGCGCACCGCCCAGTTCGAGCACACGCTGGTGGTGACGGAGACGGGCGCGGAGATCCTCACGCTGCCGTAGTCGCGCCGCGATTCGTTTCCCGGGACAGCCCGCCCTCGGCTCCTGCCGAGCGGCGGGCTTCTCGTTGTGCGGATGCACCGGCCGGAGTCGGGGTACCGTTTTACCGACAGGGAGTCGGGAACCTGTTGACTTAGGTAAGCCTAACCATAAAAACTGGCGTCAGCTTCTCGTCTTCCTCACTTCCGCACCGGAGGCCTCCATGAACGCGTCGGTCGCATCGGACACGGCGTTCTCCACGCTCATCCGCACCGCGTCGCACGAGCAGCACACCGAGGCGGAGTCCACGACGTTCATGGGCGACATGCTGGGCGGCAAACTCGGCGTCGAGGCGTACGCGCGGTACACCGAGCAGCTGTGGTTCGTGTACGAGGCGCTGGAGAGCGCGGCGCCGGGGCTGGCCGGTGACCCGGTCGCCGGCCCGTTCGTCCAGCCCGAACTGATGCGGCTGACCGCGCTGGAGCGGGACCTGGAGCATCTGCGCGGCCCCGGCTGGCGTGCGACGCTCACGGCGCTGCCGGCCACCGAGGAGTACGCCGCGCGGGTCGCCGAGTGCGGGCGCTCATGGGCCGGCGGCTATGTGGCCCACCACTACACGCGGTACCTCGGCGACCTCTCCGGCGGACAGATCATCCGGGACCGGGCCGAGAAGACCTGGGGCTTCGCCAGGAAGGGCGACGGCGTCCGGTTCTACGTCTTCGAGCAGATCACCAACCCGGCCGCGTTCAAGCGGGGCTACCGGGAGCTGCTGGACCGGCTGCGGGCCGACGACCTGGAGAAGCAGCGGATCGTGAGCGAGTGCAAGCGGGCGTTCGCGCTGAACACCGCGGTCTTCCGCGCCCTGGGGGACGAGTTCCCGTTGAGCGCGTGAGCGTCCCGGGGTCGGGGGCCGCCCCCTGACCCCACAGGCGCCCTACCGCTCCAGGAACACCCTGCCCCCGACCTCCACCCACCCGTGCGGCTGCGGGGCCGTGAGGAGCTGGGAACCGGTGCCCTGGGTGATGTTCAGGGCCCGGCCCAGCTGAGCGGTCAGCTGCAGGGCCGCCGCGCCGGTGGCCTCGTCCTCGTCGATGCCGTCGTCGCGGCCGGGGAACGCGCGGGCACGGATGCGTCCCGCCGCCTCGTCCTCCCAGGCCCAGGCGTAGATCCCCCCCCAGACTTCGTCCGGGGGCACCCCCATCTCGCTTCGCTCGCCGGGCGGGGGGACGCGCAGGTCGTCGACCTCGGCGGCGGAGGCGTACTGGCGGAAGGTGCGGGGCGGGGCCCACTCCGGCAGCGCCTCGATCCAGCTGAACTCACCGTCCAGCCGGGCACCGACGACACCGGCCGGGGTGACCAGCTCGGGCACGTCGAGCAGCCAGGCCGCGCCCACGCAGGGATATCCGGCGAAGGGCAGGCGCAGCGACGGGGTGTAGATGTCGATCACACCGCGCTCGGGGTCGTCCACGAACACGGTCTCGCTGAAGCCGAGTTTGGCGGCGAACTCCTGGCGCTCGGCGCGGTCGGGCATCACGGAGCCCTCGCGGACGACGCCCAGTTCGTTGCCGTATCCGCCGCGGGGTCCGCAGAACACCCGCAGCACATCGAAGTCGGTCACCCCGGAATTGAAACATCAACCAGGCCCCGGGTCGTACCAGGTCACCCCACCGCCGGACGGCGACCGGGCCTGGCCGGCCCACCGAGGAGAGAACCAAGTGACCTTACTGGACAAGCCGGTTGAGCCGGAGAGGTCCGACGGGGCGGCGGAGGCGGGTGTCCGTTCACGGTGGAGGAGGTCGTGCGGATGGGGCGGGCACCCTGGGCGCGGCGACCGGAGGCCGCGTACGCCGAGGACGAGGCCGCCGTCGCGGAGGCGATGGCGCTGACGGAGGTCACCGGGTTCGCGGGCCGGCCCTTCTCCGCGCTGAGCGGCGGTGAGCGCGCCCGGGTGGCGCTGGCGCGGGTGCTCGCCCAGCGGGCGCCGCTGGTGATGCCGGACGAGCCGACGGCCGCGCTGGACCTGCGTCACCAGGAGCTGATGCTCGGGGTGTGCCGGACGCGGGCGCTGACCGGGGACGCGGTCGTCGTCCTGCACGATCTGGGGCTCGCGGCGGCGTACGCGGACCGGGTGGCCGTGCTGCGGGACGGGCGGATCGCGACCGAGGGGCCGCCGGCCGAGGTGTTCGAGGAGGCGTTGCTGTCGGAGGTGTACGGGCAGGCGGTGGAGGTGTTCGCGCATCCACGGACCGGTGATGTCCTGATCACGCCGAAACGGGACGGACGTCGGCGCTTGGACGTGAAACCGCGTTCTTGACCGGGGAATGAGCCTCTTGACCCGCTCTTGACCGGACTATGGAGGCTGTTTTGAGCCACCGTGATCGGTCCGTGCTCGTACGGCCCCGGGGAGAGGGCTTCACTGGAGGAGCAGCAATTGGTGAGGTAAGGCTCAGATAACTCGGGGCCGCCTCACCTTCTCTGTGTGTCCCCCGTGTACTGCCTTGGAGCCGGAATGCGCCCCCTCAGACTGTCCGTCGTCACCGCCGCCACGACCGCGGCGGCCCTGACTGCTCTCACCGGCTGCACCGAGAAGAGCAGCGCGGGGGCGGACGGGGCCATCGCGGTGACCGCGACCGACACCACCTGCGAGGTGTCGAAGAAGGAGTTCCCGGCCGGTCACGTCGAGCTGGACATCGAGAACAAGGGCTCCAAGGTCACCGAGGTCTACCTCCTCTTCCCCGACGACCGTGTGGTCACCGAGCGCGAGAACATCGGCCCCGGCACCAAGCAGAAGGTCACCGCCGAGGTGAAGGCCGGTGACTACCGGATCGCCTGCAAGCCGGGCATGAAGGGCGACGGCATCCGGCAGGACGTCAAGGCCACCGGCGGTGGCAAGGTCGCCGCGCGCGATCCACGTCTGGACGAGGCCGTCGCCTCCTACCGCAAGTACGCGCAGACCCAGGCGGACGAGACGATCCCGCTGGTGAAGGTGTTCGCCGAGGCCGTCAAGGACGGCGACGTGGAGGCCGCGAAGAAGGCGTACGCCCCCTCCCGTATCGGCTGGGAGCGCACCGAGCCGGTCGCCGAGTCCTTCGGCGACATCGACCCGAAGGTCGATGTCCGCGAGGACGGTCTGGAGGAGGGCCAGGACCCGGAGAAGGACTGGACCGGCTGGCACCGCCTGGAGCGTTCGCTGTGGAAGGACGGCAAACTCACCGCCCGTGACTCCGAGCTGGCCGACCGGCTGGTGACCGACCTGGAGGACTGGCAGAAGCGGGTCGGCACGGCCGAGATCACCCCGACCTCCATGGCCAACGGCGCCAAGGAGCTCCTCGACGAGGTCGCCACCGGCAAGGTCACCGGCGAGGAGGAGCGCTACTCGCACACCGACCTCGTCGACTTCAAGGCCAACGTCGAGGGCGCCGAGGAGTCCTACGAGCTGCTGAAGTCCGTCGCCGCCGAGAACGACCCGGAGCTGACGAAGGAACTCGACCAGCAGTTCGCGGCCCTGAACACGCTGCTCGACAAGTACCGCAAGGACAAGACGGGTTACGACTTCGTCTCCTACGACAAGGTCGGCAAGGCGGAGCAGAAGGAGCTGTCGGACGCGGTGAACGCGCTCGCCGAACCCCTCTCGCAGCTCGCGGCAGCCGTGGTGAAGTGACGATGACCACCGAGGAGCCCTCCGAGCCCCGTCCCGCGTCCGAGAGCCCGGGTGCCCCGTCGCGGCGTGCGCTGATCGGCTGGGGCGGTGCCGGGCTCGCGCTCGGTGCCGCCGCGGCCGGCGGCGCGGTCGCCGTGGCCCGCCCGGGCGAGGACGGCGCGGCCCCCGCGGCCGGGGCGGCCGTCGCCTTCCACGGCGCCCACCAGGCCGGTATCGCCACGCCCGTGCAGGACCGGCTGCACTTCGCCGCGTTCGACGTGGAGACCGACGCCCGCGACGCGTTCGTGGCCATGCTGAAGGACTGGACGGCCGCCGCACGCCGGATGACCGCGGGGAAGGCGGTCGGCGACGGCGCGTACGGCGGTCTGGCCGAGGCTCCGCCGGACGACACCGGCGAGGCCCTGGGGCTCAGGCCGTCCCGGCTGACGCTGACCGTCGGCTTCGGACCGTCCCTGTTCGACCGGTTCGGGCTGGCCGGTCGGCGGCCCGAGGCCCTCGTCGACCTGCCGCAGTTCGCCGGCGACAACCTCGACCGGGCGCGCAGCGGCGGCGACCTGTGCGTCCAGGCCTGCGCGGACGACCCCCAGGTCGCGGTGCACGCCATCCGCAACCTCGCCCGCATCGGCTTCGGCAAGGTCTCCGTGCGCTGGTCCCAGCTCGGGTTCGGCAAGACCTCCTCGACCACCCCCGAGGCGCAGACCCCCCGCAACCTCATGGGGTTCAAGGACGGCACCCGCAACATCGCCGGCACGGAGACGGACCGCCTGAAGAAGTTCGTGTGGGTGGGCGAGAAGGACGTCGACGCGGACTCGGCCTGGATGAAGGGCGGTTCGTATCTCGTCGCCCGGCGCATCCGGATGCACATCGAGACCTGGGACCGGACCCCGCTGCAGGAGCAGGAGGACATCTTCGGCCGCGACAAGGGCGAGGGCGCCCCGGTCGGCAAGGCGAAGGAACGCGACGAGCCGTTCCTGAAGGCGATGCTGCCGGACGCGCACGTACGGCTCGCGCACCCCGACTCCAACCACGGGGTCACGCTGCTGCGGCGCGGCTACTCCTTCACCGACGGCACGGACGGGCTCGGCCGCCTGGACGCGGGCCTGTTCTTCCTCGCCTACCAGCGCGACGTGCGCGAGGGGTTCATCCCGGTCCAGCGCAACCTGGCCACGGACGCGCTCAACGAGTACATCCAGCACGTGGGTTCGGCGATCTTCGCGGTGCCGCCGGGCGTCCGGGACGCGGACGACTGGTGGGGCCGGGCGCTGTTCTCCTCACCGGACACGAAGGGCTGACACCGTGTTCGCGAACTATCTGATCGGTCTGCGGGAGGGCCTGGAGGCCAGTCTCGTCGTCTGCATCCTCATCGCCTATCTGGTGAAGACGGACCGCCGGGACGCCCTGGAGCCCATCTGGACCGGCATCGGCGTCGCCGTCGCACTCGCCCTGGCCTTCGGCTGCGTCCTCGAATTCGGCTCCCAGGAGCTGACGTTCAAGGCGCAGGAGGCGCTCGGCGGCTCCCTGTCGATCCTCGCGGTGGTCCTGGTGACCTGGATGGTCTTCTGGATGCGGCGCACCGCCCGCCATCTCAAGGCAGACCTGCACGGCAAGTTGGACGCGGCCCTGCGGATGGGCACGGGCGCGCTGGTGGCGACCGCGTTCCTCGCGGTGGGCCGGGAGGGCCTGGAGACCTCGCTGTTCGTGTGGACGTCGGTACGGGCGTCGGGCGACGGCACCGAGGGCCCGCTCGTCGGCGTCCTGCTGGGCCTGGCGTCGGCGGTGGTGCTCGGCTGGCTGTTCTACCGGGGCGCGCTGCGCATCAACCTCGCCCGGTTCTTCACCTGGACCGGCGGCATGCTCGTCGTGGTCGCGGCCGGAGTCCTCGCGTACGGGTTCCACGACCTCCAGGAGGCCGACTTCCTGCCCGGCCTCACGGACAAGGCGTTCGACATCACCGGGGCGATCCCGCCGGACAGCTGGTACGGCACCCTCCTGAAGGGCGTCCTCAACTTCCAGCCCGACCCGACGGTCCTCCAAGTCACGGTCTGGCTCCTCTATCTGGTCCCGACGCTCGCGCTGTTCCTCGCCCCGGTAGGGTTCGCCTCCGGGAAGGGGAAGGTGAAGATTCCTGATGAGCAGGGTTCTCGGGGTTCCGAGCCGACGAAGGCTCCGTGAGATTCGTCCGGTGCGTACAGGCGGGAGGTTCCTCGGACTCCGCCGGTACGACGGACTTCGCCGGGCCGGCGGGTTTCCGTCGTACGGCCGCACTGCGCTGCTGACCACCGCGGTGACCGCGCTGGCGCTGACGGCGAGCGGGTGCGTGGTGGTCCGCGGCGACCTGGAGGTCGTCGCCACGACGACTCCGGCTCAGGCCGCGCGGGCGCTGAAGGACTTCACCGCCGCGTACAACAAGGCGGACAAGGCGTACGACCAGTCCCGGGACGCCTCCCGGGTCACCGGCGCGCTCGCCGACATCGACGGCGGCAAGCTCCGCTCGGGCGCCAAGCTCAACCCGGGCGGCAACCCGAACCATGTGGCGCTGAAGCTGACCGACGTCACGTACACGATCCCGAAGAAGGCGGGCTGGCCGCGCTGGTTCGTGGCCGACGCCGACGCCAACAAGGGCAACAAGACCGACCGTTGGCTGTTCGTCTTCACCCGGGACGGGCTGACCGACCTGTGGGAGGTCTCCTTCCTCACCGTCGTGCCCCGCGCCGACCTGCCCGAGTTCAAGAAGGACGAGAACGGCTACGCCCAGGTGGTCACGCCCAACGACCCCGAACTCTCCGTCGCCCCGGCGGAGCTGCCCGACCGGTACGTCACGTACCTGCGGGAGGACAGCGCCCTCTTCGCGGACGGCCCGTACACCTCGGAGAAGCGTTCCGAGCGCCGGCGGAACGCGACGAAGCCGGGCCTGGCACGGCAGTTCATCGACGAGGCCCTCACCAACGGCGACTACGCGCCGGTCGGCCTGCGCACCACGGACGGCGGGGCACTGGTCTTCTTCACCACCCGGCACTACCAGAAGCAGACCGCCGCGCAGGGCGTGAGCATCCCCGTCCGGGACCCGGCCGTCAAGGCGCTGATGACGGGCGAGCCCAAGCAGTCCCTGACCCTGGAGTTCGTGAACAACCAGGCGGTCCTCGACCCGGCGAGGACGAACTCGGACCAGCCGGTGACGTTCCTGAGCCAGGTGGGCGGGCTCACGGGGGCCAAGGGCGAGTGACGGCGGGGCGCCGGTGACGCGGGGCCCGACGCGGGGCGGTGGGCCGCCGGACCGGGCGGGTCAGCCCCGGGAGGGCCAGGCCGTGTTCGTGCCGTCCGGCTGCTCGTCCACGTGGCGGGAGCAGGCGTCGGTGAGGATCTCCAGCAGGGTCAGCGGGTCCGGCAGCGGGTGCTCGGGGCCGCGTACCCAGTGGACGGCGAGGTCGCCGGGGAGCCGGGCCGGCGGTACGAGGACGTAGGAGCCGCGGCAGTGCCAGCGCAGCCCCGGGTGCTCGTCCATGGTCTCCGGGTGGCAGTCCAGCTCGCAGGGCCACCACTCGTCCTCGTCCTCGGGCGTGCCCCGGGTGTGGGTGAAGAACAGCAGCCGCCCCTCGCCCGACTCGGACTCGGACTCGGCGACGGGTCCCACCTCGATCCCGGCGGCGAGCAGCCGCTCCAGGGCCTCCGTGCCGGCGGCGAACGGTACGTCCAGCACGTCGTGGACCATGCCGGTCGCGGTGACGAAGTTGGCCTGCGGCTGGTGGCGGGCCCAGCGCTCGATCTGGCCGCGGTCGGTGGTCGACTGTGTCTGCCAGGCGAAGGACACCGGGTGCCGGGCTGGGGTGGGACAGCCGACGCGGTCGCAGGAGCACCGGTAGCCGGAGGGATACGCGGCGGGCGCGAGGGGGAGTCCGGCGGCGGCGGCGGAGAGCAGCAGTTCCTCACGCCCGGCTTCGTCGGCGGCCCCGTCGAGCGGGCGGCCGGTACGACGGGCGCGCAGCCACTCGGAGAACCTGCCCTGTCGGCCGGTCCGGCCGCCGAACGTCGCGCTCATCCATCGCCTCGTCTCGCTGTGGTGCGGACAGCATGTCCCCATGGTCCCACCATCCTGCGCCGGGGACGGCCGGAGCCCCCGGCCGGGGCGGGCGGGACGATGCCGGAGCGTGGACAGGGATGGTGGACTATCACGCGCTTTGGCGGGATTTACTCCCCGGATCCCGCTCGCGGACGGCCGCCGTCCGGTCGGATTGATCACACCCGCGCGGGAGCGGTCCGCGGGGGCGGGCGGTTGACCGGGGTCGGCGGGTCAGCGAGGCGGGGCGGGTCAGCGGGGCGCGAGGCCGTACAGGGCGTAGTCGACGAGCGCGTCCGTGTACGCGTACGAGATGGGTCCCGTGTACTGCAGCCAGCGCTGGGCGAGCGGGGAGACGAAGAGTTCCAGGGCGATCCGCGGGTCGATGTCGGGGCGGACGGCGCCCTGTTCCTGGGCCGCGCGCAGGCGCTTCACGTACAGCTGGAGCTGGGGTTCGAGCAGCTTGGCCACGAACTCGGTGCCGAGCTGCCGGTTGACCACTCCCTCGGCGGCCAGGGCACGGGAGGGGACCTCGAACCTGGGGTCGAGGAGTTCGTCGACGGTGGCCCGCAGGACCGCCTTGAGGTCGGCCGCGAGGTCACCGGTGTCCGGGATCTCGTACTCGGCCCGTTCTCCGATCACCTCGGGCCGGGCGGCGGCCTCCGCCGCCTGGGCGCTCAGATCGATGAACGCCTCCAGCAGCACCTCCGCCTTGGAGGACCACCACCGGTAGATCGTCTGCTTGCCGACGCCCGCGCGGGCCGCGATGCCCTCGATGGTCGTCTTCTGGTAGCCGACCTCGCCGACGAGGGCGAGGGCGGCGTCGTAGATGGCGCGGCGCGACTTCTCGCTGCGCCGGGCGGAGTCAGGGGCGGTCTTGTTGGCCATGTTCCGAATCTAGCAGGTTGACAAGACGGTGCGTCTCGCCTCATGGTGGTGGAACAGGCGAGACGGACCGTATCGTCTATATCGAGGAGGCTGTCATGACCCGAGGTGGAGCAGGCAACATGCTGGGAGTGGGCGGTTCCCGCCGGAATCTGGGCCGCGAGGCCCTGCGCGGCGGCCCCGCGAACGGCCGCGTCGGCGGCGGCCACGACCCCCAGGAACAGAAGCGGGAGCTGCTGCGCAGGCTCCAGGAGAAACGTCAGCGCCAGGAGAGGTGAGGCCCGCGCGAGCGCGCCGAGCCCGCCGGTCGCGTCGCGCCGAGCCATGGTCACGCCGGTCGCGCGCCTCACCCGCCTCAACCGCCTCACCGGTCGGTGGTCAGTCGGTCAGCTCCAGCACTCCGACCGTCTGGCCGCCGCTGGTCTCCCCCGTCGTGCGGAAGCCGAGGCCGAGGTAGAAGGCTTCCGGGCCGTCGGAGCCGGGGTGCCAGGTCACGAAGAGGCGGTCGCCGCCGCGGCGGCGGATCTCGGCGGCCACCGCCTCGACGGCGAAACGGCCGTAGCCCTTCCCCTGCGCGTCCGCGGCGATGTTGAGCCGCCAGAGTCCGGAGCGGATGTCGGTGCCCGAGCCGTCGCCCTTCCAGTCGATGTCCAGGAAGGCCATCAGGAAGCCGACGGCCCGGTCGCCGTCCAGGACGAGCCGGGGCCAGGCGACGCCGGGGTGGACGTACGCCTCGGCGAGCGACTGCGCGACCGGCTCCACCAGGTGTTCCTGGTCGGGGCGGATGCGTACGGCGAGCGCCGCTTCGAGGTTGGCGGGGGTGATCTCGGCCAGCTGCGGGGTGGTGGACATGATCCATGAGATAGCCGGAAGACGCACCGACTCCGCAACCGGATTACGCGGCGGGCACGCCCGGGTCAGGCCCGGCTCGGCTGTTCGTCGTCCGCGGGCGGCGGCCAGGCGTCGCCCCACTCCGTGTCACGCGCCGCCCGGTAGAGGGGGCCGTGGCGCTTGGTGACGGTGGTCCGGGTGAGGGCGGGCTCGGTCTCGCAGAGGTCCAGCAGGACCTGACCCTTGCGGATCTGCGGCTTGCGGACGACGCGGGCGGGGGCCGGGACCGGGGGGAAGCGGGTGGCGGCGACGTAGCTGAACTTCTCGTCCTCGTACGGCAGGGAGCCGCCCTTGACCTGGCGGTGCAGCGAGGAACGGCTGACCCGGGCCGCGAAGTGGCACCAGTCCTCGCCGGGGACGATGGGGCAGGCGGCGCTGTGCGGGCAGGGCGCGGCGATGTGGAAACCGGCGGCGACGAGGCGGGCCCGGGCCTCGATGACGCGGGCGTACCCCTCGGGAGTGCCGGGTTCGATGATCACGACGGCCCGGGCGGCGGCCGCGGCGGCCTCCACCACGGCCGTGCGGTCCTCGGCGGTCAGCTCGCCGAGGACGTAGGAGACCGTGACGAGATCAGTGCTCTCGATGGTGAGCGCCGCTCCGATACGAGAGCGCTGCCACTCGGCGGCCTTCAGCTCCGGGTTCGCCGCGGCGATCTCCCGCCCGAGCGCCAGCGCCGGTTCCGCCCAGTCGAGCACGGTCACCGGACGGCCGCCCGCCCAGGTCGCGTTCACCGCCCAGGTCGCCGCGCCCGTGCCGCCGCCGACGTCGACATGGCCGCCGGGCACCCACCCGGGCACCGCCGCCGCGAACTCCTCCAGCGCCGAGCACACCGCCTCGAACGTCGCCGGCATCCGGTACGCCGCGTACGCCACCACGTCGGACCGGTCCCTGAGCACCGGCGCGTCGGTCGGGGTGCGCCCCCGGTAGTTCGCGATCAGCCGCTCCACCGCCCGCGTGGCCGACCTGGGCGGGAGACCGTCGAGGAGGCCGGCGAGGGCGGTACGCAGGGCGTCGGCGGCGGAGGCGGGGGCAGGGGCGTTCACGTGGCGATTCTAGGGCGCCGAAATCGTCCGCCTCCCCGGCGCCCGCTCACCCCTGTGCGTGCGGCTCACCTGCCCCGCACCGCCCGCGCCAGCCGGGTCCCCGCCGCCGCCCTCGCCGCGTTGACGGGTCCGCGGCGACGGGGATGGACCGCGTTGGTGAGGAGGACGAGGAACGTGTCCGTCGCCGGGTCGAGCACGAGGGACGTACCCGTGAAGCCGGTGTGGCCGGCCGCGCCCCGGCCCGCCAGCTCGCCCATGAACCAGGGCTGGTCGAGGGCGAAGCCCAGCCCCGGCGCAGCCAGCATCAGCTCGACGAAGTCGGGTCCGAGGATGCGCGCGGGGCCGTAGGAGCCGCCGGCGAGCAGGGTGCGGCAGAAGACGGCCAGGTCCCGGGCGGTCGAGAAGAGGCCCGCGTGGCCGGCCACACCGCCGAGGGACCACGCGTTCTCGTCGTGGACCCGGCCGCGGACCATGCCCCGGTCCGCCTTCGCCCACGGACGGCGCTGGTCCTCCGTGGCCGCGGCGGCCGGGCACGGGCCGAAGGCCGTCGACACCATGCCCAGCGGATGCGTGATGCCGTCACGGATCAGGGCGTCCAGGGTCCGGCCCGTCAGCCGCTCCAGGACGTGCTGCAGCAGCAGGAGGTTCAGGTCGGAGTAGAGGTGGACCGTGCCGGGAGGCGCCGTCGGGGCCTCCACGCGGAGCATCGTCAGCCGGTCGGCCGCCGACGGGCAGTCGTACAGCGGGAGTTCGGGACGCAGTCCGGAGGTGTGGGTGAGGAGGTGGCGGACGGTGAGGCCGTGTTCGGCGGCGCCCGTGAAGTCGGGGAGGTACGCCCCCACCTTCGCGTCGATGCCGAGGGTGCCGCGCTCCAGCTGCTGGACGGCCGCCACGGCGGTGAACAGCTTGGTGAGGGAGGCCAGGTCGAAGGGGGTGCGCGGGGTCACCGGGACGCGGGAGTCCGGCGGGAGTTCCCGTCCCCGGTCGGCGTCCTCGTCGTAGGAGTCGTAGCGGACCGCCCAGCCCGCGGCCTCCTCGACGGCGACGACGGGGCCGCGTCCGGCGAGGACGACGGCACCGGGGGCCAGGGGGCGTTCCCCCTCCGTCAGCGCGCGCACGTCCCGGACGAGACGGCGCAGTTCCTCGGGGTCCAGTCCGGCCCGTTCCGGGGTGTCCGTGCGCAGTCTCGGCGCGCTCAGCTCTCCGCTCCCTCCGCTTTCGTACGTCCGTTCCAAGGACGGCACAGTGCCACGAAGCAGGTCGCGGCCACCAGTGCCGCGGCCAGTTGGACCACGGCCATGGGCACGGCGGTGTCCTCGCCCGCGACGCCGACCAGGGGCGACGCTATCGCGCCGATCAGGAAGGACGAGGTACCCAGCAGCGCCGACGCCGAACCGGCCGCGTGCCGTACCCGCATCAGCGCGAGCGCCTGGGTGTTGGGGAGAGTGACGCCCATCGCCGACATCAGCACGAAGAGGGCCGCGGCGACCGGGGCCAGGCCGACCTCGCCGAAGACGCCCAGGGACATCAGCAGCAGCACGGTCGCGGAGACGGCGACGATGCTCAGGCCCACCGCGAACACCTTGTCCAGGCTGACCCGGCCGACCAGGATCTTGCCGTTGATCTGGCCCACGACGACGAGGCCGACGGAGTTGACGCCGAAAAGCAGGCTGAACGTCTGCGGGGAGGCCCCGTAGATCTCCTGGATCACGAACGGCGAGGCGCTGATGTACGCGAAGAGGGCGGCGAAGGCGAAGCCGCCGGCGAGCGTGTAGCCCATGAAGACCCGATCGGCGAGCAGGCCGCGCATGGCGTGCAGGGTCTCGCCCATGCCGCCGCCGTGGCGTTCGGCGGGGGCGAGCGTCTCGGGGAGCTTCGTCCAGACGACCGCGAGGAGCGCGATGCCGATGACCGTGAGGACGACGAAGACGCCCCGCCAGTCCGTGACCCGCAGGACCTGGCCGCCGATCAGCGGCGCGACGACCGGGGCGACGCCGGAGACCAGCATCAGGGTCGAGAAGAAACGGGCCATCGCGTCGCCGTCGTACAGGTCCCGGACCACGGCCCGGGCGATCACGATCCCGGCCGAACCGGCGAGGCCCTGCACCAGCCGGAGGGCGATGAGGGTCTCGATGGTGGGGGCGAGGGCGCAGAGCGCGGTGGCGACGATGTAGACGGCGAGGCCGAGGAGCAGCGGGCGGCGCCGGCCGAAGCGGTCGCTCATCGGGCCGATCAGGAGCTGGCCGAGCGCCATGCCCGCGAGGCAGGCCGTGAGGGTGAGCTGGACCGTGGTGGCGGGGGCGTGGAGGGAGTTGGTGACCTCCGGCAGGGCCGGGAGGTACATGTCCATCGCGAGCGGCGGCGTCGCGGTGAGACCGCCGAGGATGAGAGTGACGAGGAGGCCGGTACGACGGAGGGCGGTGGCCGCCTTCGCGGAGCCGGGGGTCACCTTCGCGGAGCCGGGGGTCGACGGCTGGGGCTGGGGCTGGGACTTCGGCTGAGACTGGGGCGGTTGCGGCTTCGACAGCTGCGGTGTCGGCGGGTGCGCCGTCGACGGCCGGGGTTCCGCCGCCGCGGCCGGCTGCGGGTGCTCCCCCGCCGTCGTGCTCCGCTCGGCCGCCGCCGAGCCCGGTATGTGCCCCTCGGGCATGTGCCCCTCCCTCTCCGTTCGGTCCGCCACCTATGCTCTCAGCTCGTACGACGTGGGCGGGGTCACAAACCCGCCCCCGGAGCCGAGGACAGGGGTGGCGATGTCGAACGACGGACGTGTGCGGTGGGGGATCCTGGCGACCGGGGGGATCGCCGCGGCCTTCACGGCGGACCTCGTCGACCTGCCGGACGCCGAGGTCGTGGCGGTGGCCTCACGGAGCGAGGCCTCGGCGAAGACCTTCGCGGAACGCTTCGGGATACCGAGGGCCTACGGCGACTGGCGCGCCCTCGCCGAGGACGCGGACGTGGATGTGGTCTATGTCGCCACTCCGCACGCGGCGCACCGGGCCGCCGCCGGGATGTGTCTGGAGGCGGGGCGCAACGTCCTGTGCGAGAAGGCGTTCACGCTGAACGCGCGGGAGGCGGAGGAACTGGTCGCGCTGGCCCGGGAGCACGGGCGGTTCCTGATGGAGGCCATGTGGATGTACTGCAATCCGCTGGTCCGGCGGCTGGTCGAGGTCGTGCGGGACGGCGCGATCGGTGAGGTGCGCACCGTGCAGGCCGACTTCGGGCTCGCGGGGCCCTTCCCGCCCTCGCACCGGCTGCGGGACCCTGCGCAGGGCGGGGGCGCGCTGCTCGACCTCGGCGTGTATCCGGTGTCGTTCGCGCAACTGCTCCTCGGGGAGCCCTCGGACGTGACGGCGAGAGCGGTGCTCTCCGACGAGGGCGTCGACCTCCAGACCGGAGCACTGCTCTCGTGGGAGAGCGGCGCCCTCGCTTCGGTGCACTGCTCCATCGTGGGCGGCACGGGCACCTCCGCCTCGGTGACCGGTTCCGAGGGCCGCATCGACATACCGTCCGGGTTCTTCTTCCCGGAACGGTTCGTCCTGCACCGGGACGGCCGCGAGGCGCAGACGTTCACCGCCGATCCGGCGGACGGCCCCCGCAACAGCCTGCGCCATGAGGCCATCGAGGTCATGCGGGCCCTGCGCGCCGGCGAGACCGAGTCGCCGCTCGTGCCCCTGGACGGCACCCTCGCCGTGATGCGCACCCTGGACGCGCTGCGGGAGCGGGTGGGGGTGCGGTATCCCGGCGAGGAGCGGGTGAACGAAGGTTCGTTCGCGTAGGACCGGCGGGGGCCGGGGGGCGGAACGAATGTTCGTTCCGGCCCGCCCCGCGCCCACACCCCCTCTCGTCCCCGCCCGTCCCCTCTCCCCTACACAGGCTGCAGCCCCGGCACCCCCGCCTCCACCGCGAAGGAGGCCACCGTCGAGATGCCCGCGCCTGTCGTCGTCACGTACGGCACGGCCTTGAAGTCGGCGCGGGCGGACCGGCGGTCGAGGGTGACGGTGGTGTAGCCGCGGCGGCCGTTGTAGAAGCGCATGTGGGGGTTGGCGGTCATGTAGGTGTCCCAGTTGGCGGGCTTGTCGGAGCCGTTGCCGCCGCTGCTGATGGAGGAGGCGACGAGTTCCGTGCCGACGGTCCGGGATGCGCGGTCGTCGAAGTCACGCTTGATGTCGAAGGCGTAGCCGACGTGGACGTCTCCGGTGAGGACCATGAGGTTCTCTATGCCGGCGGCCTCGGCGCCGGCCAGGAGGCGTTCGCGGGAGGCGCGGTAACCGTCCCAGGAGTCCATCGACACCTTGTAGACCTCGCCGACGGCGTTGCGGCGCTGGGAGAAGGTGACCTGCTGCGGGAGGACGTTCCAGACCGCGTCGGAGCGGTTCCAGCCGTCCAGGAGCCAGCGCTCCTGGGTGGCGCCCGTCATCGTGCGCGCCGGGTCGGCGGACTCCGGGCCGGGGATCTGCCAGCCGTCGCCCTGAGCCTGGTTGGAGCGGTACTGCCGGGTGTCGAGTATGTCGAACTGGGCGAGCCGGCCCCACCGGAAGCGGCGGTACAGCTTCATGTCGGGGCCGTCGGGGCGCTGGGGGCGGCGCAGGGGCTGGTTCTCCCAGTACGCCCGGTAGGCGGCGGCGCGGCGCAGCAGGAACTCCTCGGAGGGCTCGCCGCCGTCGGGGTGGTCGCCCGCGTAGTTGTTCTCGGTCTCGTGGTCGTCCCAGGTGACGACGAAGGGGTGCGCGGCGTGGGCGGCCCGCTGGTCGGGGTCGGTCTTGTGGAGGGCGTAGCGCAGGCGGTAGTCCTCCAGGGTGACCGTCTCGTGGTTGAAGACGTCGGGCAGGACGCGGTCGGTGTAGTTGCGGGCGCCGCCGACGGCGTTCACGGCGTACTCGTAGAGGTAGTCGCCGAGGTGGAAGACGACATCGATGTCCTCGTCGGCGAGGTGCCGGTAGGCGGTGTAGTAGCCCTGGTCGTAGCGCTGGCAGGAGACGGCCGCGAAGGTGAGCGCGGTGGAGCCGGTCAGGTGGAAGCGGCCGGGGGCGGTGCGGGTGCGGCCGGTCTCGCTGATCCAGGTGCCGGTGCGGAAGCGGTAGTAGTAGACGCGGCCGGGGGTGAGGAAGCCGACCTCGACGTGGACGGTGTGATGGAACTCCGGGTGGGCGGTGGCGGTGCCGCGTCTGACGACGCGTCGGAATCTGTCGTCGAGGGCCAGTTCCCATGCGACCCGGACGCGTTCGGCGGGCAGACCGCCGTCCGGCTGGTAGGGGGCCGGGGCGAGCCGTGTCCACAGGAGCACGGAGTCGGCCAGCGGGTCGCCGGAGGCGACGCCGAGCGTGAACGGGTCCTCGGTGATCTGCGCGGGGTCCAGCGTGGCGGCGGCCGCGGCGCCGGCCGCGGGAAGGTTGGTGGCGAAGGCGAGCGCGGCGGCGGCTCCCGTGACGGTGAGGAAGCGCCGGCGGTCGAAGTGCCGGGCGACGGCGCGCAGTTCGGGCGCGTGGGACGAGCGGGACGGCTTCGGCCCATGGGTGGGGAGTGGCATCTGGCCCTCTTCTGAAGGTAGTTGTGCTCGATAGTGGAGTGGCCAGGTTCGACGATCTTGTGGCACGTACACAACACCCAGATGGCGGACGAATGAGTTCCATATACCGGGCCCCACCTGCGCGGCCGGGCCGTCGGCCTCCCCTACGCTGCGAGCCCATGAAGGCTGAAGAGAGCAGGATCGCGATTGTGACGGGTGCGGGCTCCGGCATCGGCCGTGCCGTGGCGGTGGAATTGCTGCGCGCAGGCTGGTCGGTGGCGCTCGCGGGCCGCCGCGAGGAGAAGCTCGCCGAGACCGCGGCCCAGGCCGAGACCGACGCCGGTGCCGCAGCCGTAGCGGTAGCCGGTGCCGACGCCCATGCCGGTGCCGGTGCCGGTGCCGGTGCCGGTACCGCGGCGCGCCCGGGCACCGGCGCCCCGGAGGCGCTGTGCGTGCGTACGGACGTCTCACGGCCCGGCGACGTGGACGCGCTCCTCACCGCCGTACGGGAGCGGTTCGGGCGGCTGGACCTGCTGTTCAACAACGCGGGCACGTTCGGTCCGGGCGGGGTGCCGGTGGAGGAGCTGGACTACGCGGCCTGGCGGCACGTCGTGGACACCAACCTCAACGGGGCGTTCCTGTGCGCGCAGGCGGCGTACCGGCAGATGAAGGAGCAGGACCCGCAGGGCGGCCGGATCATCAACAACGGCTCCATCTCCGCGCACACGCCCCGCCCGCACTCGGTGGCCTACACCGCGACCAAGCACGCGCTGACCGGCCTGACCAAGTCCCTCTCCCTGGACGGGCGTCCGTACGGCATCGCGGTCGGTCAGATCGACATCGGCAACGCGGCGACGGACATGACCGAGCGCATGGCGAACGGTGTGCTGCAGGCCAACGGGCAAGTCCTGCCCGAGCCGGTGATGGACGTGACCGATGTGGCGCGGACGGTACGGCACATGGCGGAGCTGCCGCTGGAGGCGAATGTGCAGTTCGCGACGGTGATGGCGACGACGATGCCGTACGTCGGACGGGGCTGAGCCGCGGCCGGGAGGCCCCCGGCCCCGGCGCGAGGGCCGTGGGAGCCCTGGCCCCAGGCCGTGACGGCGTGTCGTCCAGGGCTCAACTTACACAAACGGAAGCTGTTCCTCCGGCCCATTGGGGCACGTGGCGGGCATATGCTCAGGGCTTGTCTCCACGAAAGCTTCACACTTGGAGGCGGCGGCTTCCGTGACCAACCCGAGGGGGGAGGTGGCAGCCGTTCCATGCTCCGGAAGGGGGCGGACCTCGCGTGGGACCGCGAGGTAAGCACCGGAACGCGGAACGGCTGCCCACCGGACCGCGGCTCAGGAGCGCGCCCGAGCCCTTGATGCCCGGCGGGTCCAGCGGGCCCCACCGGGCCTTTCACCACCCAGGATCCGGTCGATCAGCATCCCGGGAGCCGGTCGTTCACGGCCCAGGATCAGGCCGTTCGGCGCCCCGGGATCCGGTCGTTCACGGCCCAGGATCAGGCCGTTCGGCGCCCCAGGATCCGGTCGATCTCGGCCACCTGGTCCGGGGTGAGCGGTCCCTTCGCGAGGGCGCCCGCGTTCTCCTCCGCCTGGGCGACCGAGCGGAAACCGGGGATGGGCACGGTCCGCGGGCTGCGGGCCCAGATCCAGGCGAGGGCGCCCTGCGCGAGCGTACGGCCCTGGGTGGTGAGGATCTCGCGCAGTGCCTCGACCCGGCCGAGCCACTCGGGGTCGCCGCCTCCGCCGGCCGTGAAGCCTTCCAGCCACGCGGGCGGGGTGCTGCGGATGTCGCCGGCCTCCAGGGCGCGCCCCGGGATGTGCTTGCCGGTGAGGAGCCCCATGGCGAGGGGGCTTCGGTTGATGCTCGCCAGGTCGGACTCCTCGCACAGCGCGAGGAGTGCGGGCGCGTCCTGGAGGATGTTCAGCCGGTGCTGCACGGCCGCGCAGTGCTGTCCTTCGGCGAACACGGCGGCGCGGTCCGGGTCGTCGGTGCTCCACGCGTAGGCCCGGATCAGCCCCTCGCGCACGAACTCCTCGCAGGCGTCGCGGAGCAGGGCCGCGCGCTCGGGGTCGGCGTCGGAGAGGTGCAACTGGTACAGGTCGACGTGGTCGGTGCCGAGTCGGTCCAGGGAGGCGGTGAGGGCGCGACGGGCGTGGGCCGGGGTGTCGTCCTGGCCGGTGAGGGTGCGGGTGGCCGCGTCGAAGACGTTGCCCCATTTGGTGGCCACGACGACGTCCGCGCGGCGCCTGCCGAGGGCGCGGCCGAGGACCCGCTCACTGTGCCCGGTGCCGTACGCGTCGGCCGTGTCGAAGAAGGTGACGCCGAGGTCGAGGGCGCGGTGGATCGCCCGTACGGACTCCTCGTCGTCCACCTTCCCCCAGCCGAGCGGCTGTCCGTCGGCGGCCTGCCACTCGCCACCGATCGCCCAGCAGCCGAAGCCGAGGGCGCTGACCCGGATGCCGCTGCGGCCGAGGGACCTGGTGTACGGGTCCGTGCGCGTGGACGCGTTCGGGTCCGTGTCCGCGTTCGGGTCCGTGTGCGCGTTCGGGTCGGTGTGCGTGTTCGTCTCCATGACCACGAACGGTAGGAGTTGGAGCGCACACGAACACAAGCCCCCGGCCACGGCTTTCGCGGTGGGCTACGCCTGACCCGTCTCGAAGCGGCTGATCCGGCCGTCCTCCGACACCGTGAAGCGCCATGCGGTGCGCATCTCGCCCCAGGTGTCGTTGCGGTAGTTGGCGACCAGGGCGCGGCCGCCGGCGGACTCACGCTGGACCTCCATGTGGCCGTGGGAGGAGAAGATCTCCCGGTCGGTCCAGTCCGTGAGGTCCCGGTCGGAGCCGTCGTCCGACATGGTCGCGTCGTCGGTGAGGAGCGCGAAGAAGGCGTTCTGGTCGTGGGCGTTCACCGCGGCGACGAAGGCCCGGACGGCCGGGTCGCTGAGTTTGGCGGGTGCGATCGTCATGGCGGCCAGCCTCACACCGCGGGCGGGGGCCCGCCACCGGGAGGCGCGCGACGGGTCGTGCGCCACCCGAACGGGCGCGCGGGCGGGCCGAGCAGGTGTCATCGGTGCCACGGTGGATACGCGGGGGACGTACACACATGCGCACCGGAGGGATGTTCGCGCGTGCGCACGGTCGGGTTCTCCGCCGGATACCGCCGGTACCTCTGCTGTTCAGGAGTGGTCATGACCTCGTTCGACCGACGTGATCTGGGGCTGTTGCTGCTCCGGCTGGGCACGGGCGGCGTCCTCGCCGCGCACGGCACGCAGAAGCTGTTCGGCTGGTTCGGCGGGCACGGGATCGAGGGGACGGGCGCCTTCATGGAGTCCGTCGGGTACACGCCCGGCCGGGCGAGCGCCACCGCCGCCGGGCTGGCCGAGACGGGCGGCGGGGCGCTGCTCGCGCTCGGCCTCGCGACCCCCGCGGCCGGTGCGGCCGCGGCGGGGGCGATGGGCGGCGCGACCGCGATCCACACGCCCAACGGGTTCTTCGCCGCCGAGGGCGGCTACGAGTACGCCGCGACCCTGGGCCTGGCCGCCGCCGGCCTCGCGGTCGCCGGCCCCGGCCGGCTCTCCCTCGACCACGCGTTCCGCCATGTCGTCGACCGGGGCTGGATGGTCCCGGTGGCGCTGGCCGGCACGGCCGCGGTCACCGCGGTGGTCGTGGGCCTGCGCAACCAGCGGGTGCGCAAGGAGAAGGAGGGCGAGCAGGAGGCGCTGTTCGAGGAGTGACTCCTCGCTCCGGAGCCCGGGGATCCCGAGAAGCCCGGTGACTGCCCTTCGCCCGGCGGACGACAGCCTCGGCTCCCGCCGAACAGCCGTCACTTTCCCGGACCGGCCCTCGCTGTCACAGGCGCGTGACAGGCTGCGCCCATGAGCGAGCAGCGGCACTCCGCCGCCCCCGACGACCATCTCTGGCAGTCCGTCTCCCTCCTGCACGCCTGGCTGGAGGCGGACCAGCCGCACGGCGGCCGGGAGGGCCTGCTGCTGCGGCTGCTGAAGCTCCAGGAGGAGGTCGGCGAGGTCGCGCAGGCGGTCATCGGCGTGACGGGCCAGAACCCCCGCAAGGGCGTCACCCACACCTGGGACGACGTCGGCTCGGAGTTGTGCGACGTCGTCGTCACGGCCCTGGTCGCCCTGCGCACCCTCACCCCGGACGCCCGCGCGGTCTTCACCGCCCATCTGGCCGGGGTCACCGCACGTTCGCTGGGGCCCGGCCGTGGGTGACGGCACGTTCTGGATCGCCGCGCTCACCGCCGGCACCGCCGTCCTCGCGAGCTGGGTGACGAGCCGGGGGACCGCGCGGGCGGCGCGGATCCAGGCGGACACCACGGCGGACGCGCAGCGCGTGGAGCGGCTGCGGGCGGCGCGACGGACGGCGTACGCGGAGTTCATGGAGCAGGCGCAGCGGCTGAACGACGTGCACTGGAAGGTGTCCGACGTGGTCCGGGGCACCGAGGACGGGCTCGGGCCGGAGCGGATCGAGGAACTACGGCGGCTGCGGGAGCGTCAGCGGGACGAGTACGCCACACTGCGGAACCTCACCTGGGTCGTCTCGCTGGAGGGGCCCGAGGACGTCGCCGCACTCGCCAACACCGTCCGGCGGGCGACGAGCCCCTTCCACAAGGCGATCGAGGCCATGATCGAGGGCGACACCGCTGCCGTGGCGCGCTTCGACGGCTGCTACGCGCCGTTCTGGGAGGCACTGAGGGCCTTCATCAAGGCCTCCCGCGACACCCTGCACTCCATGTAGTGACCTCCCTTGCCACGTGGCCTCCGGCTCGCCCCGGTCATCCCCCGGGGTGACCCGGAGGCCGTGCCGTACTGCGTTCCGAGTACGGGGGATTGTCGGCAGCCGCACGACGACGTGAGGGGGCTCCGGCCGGGAGTCTGGGCGGGTATCCGAGACCTCTTCCTCCCAGACCTCTGACGTGGAGACCCGCGCCTCATGGCAACCTTCCTCTATCGGCTGGGCCGGCTGGCCTTCCGCAAACGCTGGTACGTCATCCTCGTGTGGGTGGCCGTACTGGGTGCCGTCGGTGTCGGCGCCCTCAAGGCCCCGGGAGCCTCCGACGAGGAGTTCTCCATGCCGGGCATCGAGTCCCAGAAGGCGTTCGACCTGCTGGAGCAGCGCTTCCCGGGCGTCACGGCGGACGGCGCCACCGCCCGGGTCGTGTTCGTCGCCCCGAACGGCGAGAAGGTCACCGCCCGCGAGAACAAGAAGGCCGTCGAGGAGACCGTGGCCGATCTGGCGGACGGCTCGCAGGTGGCGAGCGCCGTCGACCCGTTCCGGGCGGGGGCGGTCAGCCAGGACGGCTCGACGGCGTACGCGACCGTCACCTACAAGGCCACGGCGGCCGACCTCAGTGACGCGAGCCGGACCCATCTGGAGGACGCGCTCCACGAGGCCCAGAAGTCCGGGCTGACCGTCGAGGCGGGCGGTACCGCGGTGGCCGAGCAGGGCGGTCCGGGCGGGACGGCCGAGATCATCGGTGTCGCCCTCGCCGCCGTCGTGCTGCTGGTGACCTTCGGCTCGCTGGCCGCCGCCGGGCTGCCGCTGCTGACCGCGCTCGTCGGCGTCGGCCTCAGCATGGCCACCATCCTGGTCCTGTCGGAGGCGTTCGGGCTGTCCACCACGACCGGCACCCTCGCGATGATGCTGGGCCTCGCGGTCGGCATCGACTACGCCCTGTTCGTCGTGTCCCGCTACCGCGAGGAGCGCGCCAGGGGCCGTACGCCCGAGGAAGCGACCGCGCTGGCCACCGGTACGGCCGGCTCGGCGGTGGTGTTCGCCGGGCTCACCGTCGTCATCGCGCTGGCCGGACTGGCCGTGGTCGGCATTCCCATGCTGACGAAGATGGGGCTGGCCGCCGCGGGCGCGGTCGTCGTCGCCGTACTGATCGCGCTGACCCTGGTGCCGGCCGTCCTCGGCTGCTGGCCGAACGCCGTGCTCTCGCGCGGGGCCCGCAGGAGCGGCCGTATCGAGGAGGAGGCCGGGGACAACGGCGGCACCCGCTGGTCCCGGTTCGTGCTGCGCCGCCCGGTGCCGGTGCTGCTCCTCGGCGTCGTCGGTCTCGGCGCCCTCGCGATCCCGATGACCGATCTGCAGCTGGGCATGCCCGGTGACGAGGCCAAGGCGACCTCCACCACCGAGCGGCGGGCCTACGACGCGCTCGCCGAGGGCTTCGGGCCCGGCTTCAACGGGCCGCTGACGATCGTGGTGGACGCCAGGGGCGCCGACGACGCGAAGGGCGCCGCCGAGACGGTCGCGCAGGAGATCGGGGCGACCGAGGGGATCGTGTCGGTCTCCCCTCCGCAGTTCAACGAGGCCGGGGACACCGCCGTCTTCTCGGCGGTGCCGGCGACCGCGCCGACCGACGAGAAGACCAAGGACCTGGTGAACGTCATCCGCGACGAGCGGCCCGGGATCGAGTCCGGGACGGGAGCGACGTTCGAGGTCACCGGCACCACCGCGCTGAACATCGACATCTCCGGCAAGGTGCAGTCCGCGCTGGTCCCGTATCTGCTGGTCGTGGTGGGCCTGGCCGTCATCCTGCTGATGGTCGTCTTCCGCTCCCTGCTCGTCCCGCTCAAGGCCGCCGCCGGGTTCCTGCTGTCGGTGCTCGCCTCGCTCGGCGTGGTCGTGCTGGTCTTCCAGCAGGGTCACGGCGCGGACCTGCTGGGGGTGGACCAGACCGGCCCGATCATGAGCCTGATGCCGATCTTCCTGGTGGGCATCGTGTTCGGCCTGGCGATGGACTACGAGGTGTTCCTCGTCTCACGGATGCGGGAGGCGTACGTCCACGGCGACCGGGCCGACGAGGCGATCACCAGCGGCTTCCGGCACAGCGCCCGGGTCGTGGTGGCCGCCGCCCTGATCATGATCGCGGTGTTCGCCGGGTTCATCGGTGAGAGCGACTCCATGATCAAGATGATCGGGTTCGGGCTGGCCTCGGCGGTCCTGTTCGACGCGTTCGTCGTCCGGATGGCGATCGTGCCGGCCGTGCTCACCCTGCTCGGCGACCGGGCCTGGTGGCTGCCGAAGTGGCTGGACCGGGCGCTCCCCCGGGTGGATGTGGAGGGCGAGGCGCTGACCCGTGGCGCCGGCTCGACTCCTGACCCGGCCCCGGCCGAGACGGCCGAGCTGGAAGCGACCCGCACCTGATCCGGCCGCTCCCTTCCCTCCCACCCCCACCGGGGGCCGCCCCGGGCGAAGGCCCCCGGCGGTGAAGTGAAACAAAAAGACGCAG
>NZ_JBHVDD010000058.1:0-62873 GCF_042802995.1 Streptomyces sp. NPDC057438 | reverse complement strand
GGGCCGGGGGGGGGGCCGGCCCCGGGGCCGGGGGGGGGGGGGGGGGGCGGCCCCCCCCGCCCCCCCGGCCCCGCCGCCCGGGGTCAGAAGATGCCCGGGCCCGGGGTCAGGACGCCGGACGGGTCGTAGCGGTGCTTCCACTCGGAGAACCGCGACCACATCGAGCCGTAGTGTGCCTGCCAGTCGGCCGCGGTGAACGTGCACGCGCCGTGCGGGTAGCGCACCCCGCCGACGGCGGCCGCCTCCTGGTAGAAGCGGCGGTTGCGCTGCGTCATCCGTGTCGCGAAGTCGGGGTCGGGGCCGGACCGCGCGGCGTCGGTCAGCACGCTGACGAGCCAGACCCAGGGGCCGCCCGCGTCGCTGGGGAGCCGCAGCAGCGGCCGGTGGTAGCTCGAACGCAGCATCGGGAAGATCAGTCCGAACCCGGTCGGGCCGAGGTCCTCGGCGCTCAGCGACGGGAACACCGACGCGACGTAGTCCTCGACCGCGTCGTCCGGCAGGAACAGGTCCGACCACGGCTTGACCTTCGCGTCCCAGTCCAGGTTCGCCGCGAAGGAGTCGTACATGGTGGTGACCAGGGAGATGTAGTCGAGATAGGGGGAGTCCTCGAAGACGGCCGTGGCCGCGGCGGGGCTGAGTCCACGCAGCAGATGCGTCGTGTCGGGGGTGTCGCCCGGGTTGTGGAAGACGGTGGCCCACAGGGTCAGGGGCTGTGCGGTGCCCGGCTGGGGGATGCTGCCGAGGGAGTCGAACTCGCCCCGGTTCGCCAGGACACGGATGTCCCGGAAGAAGGTGGGGATGTCCTGGTAGCCGATCCGGTACGTGCGGGCGAGCTGCTTGGCGGGCACCAGGTCGACGGTGGCCCGCGTGATCACACCGCACTGCCCGAGCCCGGCGAGCGCGGCCTCGAACAGGTCGCTGTTCTGCGTGCCTGAGCACCACCTCAGCCGGCCGTCGCCCGCGACCACCTGCAGCCGCCGAGCGTGGTCGACCTGTGCGCCCGCCCGGTAGGCGGACATCATCCCGATGCCGCCCATGGACAGGGACCCGCCGATCGTCGTCCCCAGGTAGCTGGTGATCGAGACCGGGGTGAGACCCTGAGCGAAGGCGGCCCTGATCAGGTCCTGCCACAGCACGCCCGCGTCGACGTCGGCGCCGTCCGCGCCGATCGAGTGGATGGTGTCCAGCGACCGCATCTCGATGACCAGGCCCCCGCTGACCAGCGGCTGGCCGAACATCGCGTGGTGCGCGCCGGCCGGTGCCACCTTGATGCCGTGGTCGGCGCAGAAGGCGACCATCTTCCGGACGTCCTGGACGGACCCCGGCCGGAGTACCGCGCACGGTCTCCGGAACACGATGTTGCCCTGGTCGTGCGCGTTCGCCGTGAGGGACGCCGCGTCGAAGACGAGCGTGCCGTCGAGCGGGGGCACACCGGCGAGGGCGGAGTTCTCCGCTGCCGCCGCCTCGGTCACCCACTGCCGGGCGACCAGGTCGAAACCGGCCACGAGTGCCACGGTCCCGGCTCCGAACCGGGCCAGGAACCGCCGCCTGCTGACGCCGCTGTGTTCTGTGTGAGACATGACAACCTCCGTGATGTCGACGCGGCGGATCGTCGGCACGCCGCCGCGGGTTCGACGTTTCTTCTCGGCGCGGAATCAGCCGAGCGAGTCGAGCGGGCGCACGGCCGCGCACCGCGACGAGCGTCCCGGCCCGAGCCCGGAGCCGGGTCGGCGGTCCCCACGCACAGCGATCTCCCCCTGACGTTCCGCTTACCGTCCATCATGACTTCCGGGAGGCTTTTCGCGCGACGGTCAGGATCATCAACTGCAGCCGGATTCAAGGCCGGTGGGCGAGTACACGAGTCAACGCCGCGCTGGGGTACGGCAGTCGTCTGCGGCAATGCGGCTTGTGCCCGTGTTCAACACGTTCCGGTTGGGGTCAACTGTCGCCAGGGGTACCCAGGCTGACCCTCAGTCATCAGGTTGAGTGATGATACGATCACGGCACTTACCGAGTGGACGGATGGGTGCAAAAGGAGCATCCCTCGTCTTTGGTGAATTCCTCGTGGCAACCCTGGAATGGCTGACCTTCGGTACGTGTGAATTGACAGGAATTCAGTAGCTGGCTATCGGCCGCCTGAAGAGGGTCTCATGACGCAATACATACAAAACCCGGCGCTGTGGGCGCTCCTTGTCGTAACCCTTGTCGCCGCCGCCCTCATCGTTCGCCAGCGACGGGCGGCGCGCACATTACGGCGGGAGATCGCAGGGCTCAGGAACCACTACGGTGAGCTGGAGAGCCAATACTCGGAGTCCGTCCGCTCGGCACAGCAGGAGGCCGAGGGCGAGACGAGGACCGCGCTGAAGTCCGCCATGCGGACCCTGCAGGGCCTCGCCGCCGAACAGCAGCGCATCATCTCCGGACTGCAGCGCAAGTACGGTGACTCCGTCATGCTCCAGGACCTTCTGGAGATCGACCACATGAACGCGCAGTTCGGCCGGCGTGCCCAGTCCATCGCCGTGCTGTGCGAGGGCTGGCTCGGCCGGCACCGCGACGTGGCCTCGGTCTACGACGTGGTCCGCAGCGCCCAGGGCAGGATCCGCCACTTCCAGCGGGCCCACATCCTGTCCAAGGTCGACTTCGGCGTCACCAGCCGGGCCGTCGAACCGGTGGCACTGGCCCTCGCGGAGCTGCTCGACAACGCGACCAGCTACTCCAGCCCGGACACCGTGGTCGAGATCAACGTGCGCTCCGTGCCCAAGGGTGTCTGCATCATCGTCGACGACGCCGGTGTCGGCATGAACGAGGAGGAGAAGGCCAGGGCCGAGAAGCTCCTGACGAGCGAGCGCGCCACGGGCGTCTCCGGCCTCGGCAACCCGCCGCAGTTCGGCTTCGCGGTGATCGGCGTGCTCTGCGAGCGGTTCGGCTTCACGGTCTCGGTGGACTCCACCTCCCCCTACGGAGGAGTGCGGGCGGTCGTGCTGCTGCCCGACGAACTGCTCACCGACATGCCGGTGCCCAAGCAGCCGGCCGCGTCGGTGGAGTCGGTGGCGCCGCGAGAGGAGCCCTCGGCCGTCGAGACGCGCACCGCGGCGTACGAGAGCGCTCCCGAGCCCGCGCTGCCCCTCGGCACGACCGAGGACGGTCTGCCCAAGCGGCGGCGCAAGCGGCCGATGGCCCTGGTCTCGACCGGCCCGACCGCCGCCCCGGCCCCGAAGCGCCGCAGCGAGGAGACGGCAGCGATCATGGCCGCCTTCAAGCAGGGCACGGACGCGGGCCGCGCCACACATCCGGAGGGGGAGCGGCCGGGCGGAACCCGTGACGCGAGCAGCGAAGGGCACGAGGTCCCATGAACAACGATCTTTCCTGGATGCTTGACAGCGCCTTGGAGATCCCCGGAGCCCTCCACGCGGTTCTGGTCTCCTCCGACGGGCTGCTGAGGGCTCGTTCGAAGGACGTGGACAAGGACGACGCCGACAAGGCCGCCGCCGCGATGAGCGGCATGCAGTCGCTCAGCCGGTCCCTGGCGTTCTTCTGCTCCCGCTCCGACCTGCGCTGGCAGCAGACCCTCGTCGAGTTCGACGGTGGCTGGATCTTCCTGATCTCGGCCGGGGACGGCGCCTACCTCGCGGTGTCGGCCTCCTCCGACGTCGACATGGCGGACATCACCTTCCGCATGCAGCAGCTCGTCCGACAACTGGGCAAGGTCATGACCGCCCCGCCCCGGGAGAGCGTGGTGCGGCCATGACCGACTCCGACCGGCACGAGCACGAAGCCGCCGAATTAGTACGCCCGTACGTCATCACCGGCGGCCGCAGCCTGCCCGGCGAGAGCCAGTTCTCGCTGATCACGCTGGTCACCGCGGTCGTCGACCAGCAGCAGCGGCCCGCCCGCCTCTCGCCCGAGGAGCAGAACCTGCTGGGGATGTGCGTCGGAGGCTATCTCTCCGTCGCCGAGATCTCCGGCCACCTGCACCTGCCGGTGGGAGTGGTCAAGATCCTGCTCGCCGCCCTCTCCGAGGCCGGCTACCTCGTCACCCGACCGCCGGCGGCGGCGCGCGCGCCCGTCGCCAACCTGCAGATTCTCGAGGAGGTGCTCCATGGTCTCCAGTCCAAGTTTGGATGAGCGGGCCTACGTTCCCGGCGGAGAGACGCAGACCGCCGTGAAGATCCTGGTCGTCGGGCACTTCGCGGTCGGCAAGACCACGTTCATCGGGTCGATCTCCGAGATCTCGCCGCTCTCCACCGAGGAGACGATGACCCAGGCGGGCGAGGCGATCGACGACCTCAAGGGCGTCCAGGGCAAGACCACCACCACGGTCGCCATGGACTTCGGCCGCCTCACCGTCAGCGACCGCGTCGTGCTGTACCTCTTCGGCACCCCCGGCCAGCAGCGCTTCGTACAGATGTGGGAGGACATGGCACGCGGCGCCCTCGGGGCGCTCGTGCTGGTCGACCCCGAGCGGCTGGCCGACTCGTTCGCCGTGATCGACCTGATCGAGCAGTACGGACTCGACTACGCGATCGCGGTCAACCACTTCGACGGCACATCCATACGTGATGCCAGGGCACTGCGCGAAGCGCTCGATCTGCTCGACGACACCCCGATCGTCACCTGCGACGCGCGGGACGAACGGTCGTCGGCCGAAGCACTGATCACGCTCGTCCGCTACTTGATGGACCGCGCCCGTTAGGAGCAGAGCAGACATGACCCCCGACTCCACCTTCCCCGCACCCCCGCCCGGCTGCCCCGCCCACGACAGCGGCATGCGGGTTCCGCTGTACGGGCCGGAGTACGCGGCCGACCCGCAGGCGTACTACGCGTACATGCGGCACTACGGGCAGACCGCTCCGGTCGAGATCGCGCCCGGCGTCGACGCCACCCTCGTCACCGACCACGCGACCGCGCTGCGCATGCTTCAGGACTCCGGCAACTTCCGTAAGGACGCGCGCCGTTGGCGTGACGTCGCCGAGGGCAAGATCGGCCCGGAGAGCCCGGTCGTCCCCATGCTGGGGTACCGCCCCAACGCCATGTTCACCGACGGGGCCGAGCACGCCCGGCTCCGCCAGGCCATCACCGACAGCCTGGCCAAGGTCGACTCCCGCCGCATCAGCGACATGACCAAGCGGGCCTCCGACTACCTCCTGGCCCAGGTATCCGCACGCGGCTCCATCGACCTGATGAACGACTACGTCAAGCAGCTGCCGCTGCTCGTCTTCAACGAGCTGTTCGGCTGCCCGGCGGACATCGGCGACCGGGTCGTCTTCGGCATCTCCGGTGTCTTCGAAGGCGTCAACGCCGAGAAGGCCAACGCGGTGCTGGGCCAGGCCGTCTTCGAACTGGTCGCCCTCAAGCGCGCCAGGCCCGCCGACGACGTCACGTCCTACCTGATGCGGCACGAGGCGCGGCTGACCGACGAGGAGCTCGTCCACCAGCTGATCCTGCTCCTCGGCGCCGGCGCCGAACCGCTGCGCAACCTCATCGGCAACACCCTGCATCGCCTGCTCCTGCACGACCGCTACGCCGACGGCGGCCTCATCGAGGAAGCCATCGACGACACGCTGTGGGAGAACCCGCCCATGGCGAACTTCGCGCCGCACTACCCCGCCATCGACCTGGAGTTCGGCGGGACCAAGCTGCGGGCCGGCGACCTCGTCCTCGTCAGCATGACGGCGGCCAACACCGACCCGGCGCTCGCGACGGCCCGTCAGACGGGCGGCAGGCGGGCCCACCTGTCCTGGAGCGCCGGCCCGCACGCCTGCCCCTCCAAGGAACTCGCCCGGCTGGTCACCATGGTGTCCATCGAGAACCTGCTCAACCGACTGCACGACATCGAACTCGCGGTGCCCGCGGACAGCCTCACCTGGCGCCCGGGCCCCTTCCACCGCGCGCTCGCCGCGCTTCCCTGCCGCTTCACCCCCCAGGTGATGCAGCGCCCCAACCCGCCCCGCACGGAGACGGCCGCACACGGCGAGAGCGCCCCGGCGGGCCGGAAGCAGGAGCGAGGTGTGTGGGGCTCCTTCCTGTCCTGGTTGAAGGGGTGACGCACGCAACATCCTGTGACAGAAGGCACTGCATGAGTTTTCAACCAACGGGGTAGTAACGCGGCGGCAATTCGTGGTGACCAACGAACAAAGGGAGGTGTCGTGGAACACATATCCACCGGCGCCGCTTCTGCTCGACATCCGGACATTTCCCGCCGCTCCCGACGGCACACCGCTTTAACCCATGTGGAGGCCACGAGAGGCGAGATCCGCCACCGGTCGCCGCGACACGAGATACCCGCCGAGGTCGGCGGGTATCTTTCTGTCTCCTTCTCTACCCAGGGAACCCACAGGGAGAAACCCTCGTTCCCGACCCCGCCCGTCCCCCGCGAGCAGCGGCGGGAGCACCGGTGAGCGCCCTCGCGTCCGGCGCCGGGAGGACCCGGCAGGACCGGACGCTCGGCGACCTCGTGACCGGCCAACTGCGGCGCCTGTGCCAGGTGTCGGGGCTCGGCCCGTCCGACGCCGAGACCTACGCGCACGTCCTGGCCGACTCCCTCGGAGCGGCGGCCGAACGGTCCCTGGACCTGCCGCCCCCCTCTCGCAGCTTCCTGTCCGACGACTCCACCCCCGTGGAGTTCTCGCTCTCCTTCGCCGCCGACGCGTCCCCCCGACTGCGGGTGCTGCTCGAACCGGGATGCGGCGCCGGCGACCTCCGCGAGGACGGCCGCACCGGGCTGCGTGTCGTCCGGTCCATGGCACGGCGCTGGGGCTTCGACACCGGGCAACTGGACGCCCTGGAGGACCTGTTCCTGCCCCCCGACCCGCAGGGCCCCCTGGCCCTGTGGATCGCCCTGGAACTGCGCCCGGGCGGCGTGCCGAAGATGAAGGTGTACCTCAACCCGGCGGCGTCCGGCGCGACGAGAGCCGCCGCGACGATCCGGGAAGCCCTCGACCGCCTCGGCCACCGGCACGCCTTCGACGCGCTGCCCCCGGCCGACGGACACCCGTTCTTCGCACTCGACCTGGGCGACTGGGCGGCGCCCCGGGTGAAGATCTACGCCACCCACCGCGGGCTGCCGGTGACAGACGTCGGCGGCCTGTGCCGGATGGAACACGGCCCCGACGGCGCGACGCTGGAGGAGTTCCTCCGCACGGCGGGCGGCTTCGGCGACGGAGCGGGGCAGGCACCGGCCCCGGCGGCACGGTTCGACGGAGCAGGGCGGGCGCCGGCCCCTCAGGCGCGGTTCGACCGGCGCCCCGTCCTCACCTGCCACTCCTTCACCCGGACGACCGGAGGCCCCACCGGCTTCACCCTCCATGTCCCGGTCAGGGACTACGTCCGGGACGACGCCGAGGCGCTCCGGCGGGCCGGAACCGTCCTCGGCCGCCAGGGGCTGGGCACCGACACGCTCACCCGGTCGCTGGCCGCCCTCACCCCACGCTCCCCGCAGGACGGCGCCGGACTCATCGCGTACCTGGCACTGGCCCACGAGCAGCACCAGCCGCCCCGGGTGACCACGTACATCTCGTCGGAGGCCTATGAGGTCCGGCCCCCGAACACCCCGTCGGCGGACCGCCCCGCACAGCCCTCCGTACGGCACGCGTCCGTCCGTCGGTACAGCAACGACGAAGCATTCCGCAGTACTCCAGGAGCAAGGATCAGCATGGAGCCCTACCGCATCAAGGTCGTCGAGCCCATCGCGCTCACCACTCGGCAACAGCGCGAGGCTGCGCTGGAGCGGGTGCACTACAACCTCTTCGACCTGCGCGCCGAGGAGGTGACCATCGACCTGCTCAGCGACTCCGGCACCGGCGCCATCTCCGCCGCCCAGCTCGCGGCGGGCATGGAGGGCGACGAGTCCTACGCGGGCTCGCGCTCGTTCTACCGCTTCCACGAGACCGTGACCGAGCTGACCGGCTACCGGCACATCCTCCCGGCCCACCAGGGGCGCGCCGCCGAACGCATCCTGTTCAACACGCTCCTCGAACCCGGCGGCATCGTCCTGGCCAACACCCACTTCGACACCACCCGGGCGAACGTGGAGCTTTCGGGATGTCAGGCCCATGACATCCCGTGCGCCGAGGCCCGCGACCTCGACAGCGAACGGCCCTTCAAGGGCAACATCGACCTCGACAAGCTCCGCACCACCCTCGAAGGACCGGACGGCTCCCGCGTCCGCGTGGTGATCATGACCATCACCAACAACGGGGGCGGCGGCCAGCCCGTCTCCATGGAGAACCTCAAGCAGACCGCCGAGATCTGCCGCCGCCACGGCGTCCCCATGATCCTGGACGCCGCCAGGTTCGCCGAGAACGCCTGGCTGGTCACCCGTCACGAAGAGGGCTACCGCGACCGCACCCCGCGCCAGGTCGCCGAAGAGGCGTTCCGGCTCGCCGACGGCTGCGTCATGAGCGCCAAGAAGGACGGCATCGTCCACATCGGCGGCTTCATCGGTCTCAACGACCCCGAACTCGCCGAGAAGTGCGAACGCCTCCTCATCGCCACCGAAGGCTTCGCCACCTACGGCGGACTCGCCGGCCGCGACCTCGACATGATGGCCACCGGCCTGCTCGAGGTCACCGAACCCGCCTACCTCGCGGAACGGGCCGACGTCGCCTCCCACCTCGCCGACCGCGTCCGCTCGGCCGGCGTCGACATCCTCGAACCCCCCGGCCTGCACGCCCTCTACCTCAACGCCGGACGCCTGCTCCCGCACATACCGCCCCACCACTACCCGGGCCACGCCCTCGCCTGCCGCCTCTACCTCGAAGGCGGTATCCGTTCGGCCGAACTCGGCTCCCTCTACCTCGGTGAGGAGGACGAGGACGGCAACCCCACCAAGAGCGCGCCCTACGAACTGGTCCGCCTCGCGCTCCCGCGCCGCGTCTACACCCGCAGCCACTACGACCATGTCGGCCGCACCCTGGAACAGATCGCCAAGAACGCGGAAACCGTCCACGGCTACCGCATCGTGGAACAGTCCCCGATCCTGCGGCACTTCCGCGCCAAACTGCAGCCGGTGAGCAGCTGAGACGATCCCCCGGGCGCCTGACACCGATTCGGCCACCGACGACGGAACCACCCCGGTGACCAGCCGCCCGCCGACCCCGACGACGCCCCGACGGAGTGACCCCACCCTCCGCCGGGGCGTCGCCCGCTGCCGACGAGCAAGGACGAAACCGCAGATGACCACCGAGATCCATCCCGTCGACCACGAACTCGTCCGGGCCGCGACCGACGTCGCGCGCACTCGGTGCCGGGGCGACAACCACACCATGGCAGCGGCGGCCCGTGCGCGTGACGGCCGCGTCATCACGGCCGTGAACGCCTACCACTTCACCGGAGGCCCCTGCGCCGAACTGGTCCTCATCGGCACGGCCGCCGCTCTGGGAGCCTACGAGTTGGACACCGTCGTCGCCGTGGGCGACCGCGACAGGGGAGTGGTGCCGCCCTGCGGCCGGTGCCGTCAGGTCCTCCTCGACTACTTCCCCTCCCTCCGGGTCATCGTCGGTGCGGGCGACCGCATCCGCGCCGTCCGCGTGGCGGATCTGCTGCCGGACAGCTATGTCTGGGCCGACCACCAGCCGGACGCCGACTAGGCGTCCGGGCCGGCGTTCGCACCGTCAGCGCTGCAGGGTCAGCAGACCCGGGCGGTAGGGCAGGAGGCCGTAGTCCCCGCCGGAGTTGGGGCTGCGGCCCTGGTAGAGCAACTGCAGATTGCAGGGGTCGACGGTCATCGTCTGATCGGCGCTGGAGCGGATCAGCTCGCCATGGCTGATGTCGTTGGTCCAGGTCGCGCCGCTGTTGACCTTGCCGGCGAACGGGTTGCTCTCGGTCGCGGCCTGGGGTGTCCAGGAGCCGTTCAGGCTGGTCGCGGTGAACGAGCGGAAGTAGCGCTTCTCGTCCGCACCCCGAGCCTCGACGATCATCAGGTACTGGTTGCGGTCCTTGACCTTGTAGACCTGCGGCGCCTCGAACAGGTTCTTCACCGTGTCGCTCATGACCGTTGTGTACGAGGAGCCGAAGCTGCCCGGGAAGTTCCCGATGGGCATGCTGGCCCGGTAGATCTTGCCGTTGTCGCCGGCGAAGAACAGGTACATGTTCGTCCCGTCACCGATGATCGTCTGGTCGATGGGGCCGGTTCCGGAGTCGGAGATGCTTCCGGAGAACAGCGGCTGCGGTGCTGACCAGCCGTTCGGGTTGGTCGGGTTGGTCGACGTCCGGTAGGAGAAGGCGGTCGCGCCCCACTGGTAGGTGAGCACCCAGATGTTCTTCGGTGCGAAGTAGAAGAGCGAGGGTGCGACGGTGCCGGACGACATCGCGTTCTGGCTTGCCGAGGCCATCTCCGACCAGTTGGTGAACAGGCCGAAGTTCATCGAGCCCCATGCCTTGCCCGTTCCCGCGGCGCCGTGGGTCGTTGCATAGATCAGCTGTTTGCCGTTGTAGGGGGCGACGGTGAAGTCCTTGAGCGAGGCCCACTCCGCCCTGGGCTGCGCCAGCGCGCCCGTCGACGTCCAGCGGTAGGACGACGGAAGGTCGCACGGGCCGGAGCCGTCGCCGCCGATCTTGACGAGCTGCCACTGCTGGTTGGCGCCGCCCCAGTCGTCGTACTGGACGACGTTGGCGTTGTCTGCGGTGCCGGCGCCCTGTACTTCGAGGGCCTTGCCGCTGTGGCGCGCGATGAGCCGCACATGGCCGTCGGAGCTGTCGGCCAGCCGCCACTGCTGGTTGGTGCCGTTCAGGTCGGCCCACTGGACGATCGAGCCGCCGTTCGCGGTGGACAGGTTGTGGACGTCCAGCACCTTGCCCGAATGACGGGACTTGACGCGGTAGTAGCCGCCGCCGGAGTCGACGAACTGCCACTGCTGCTGGGCCTGGTCGTTCCTGGTCCACTGGGTGATGCGGGCGCCGTCGGCGGTCGCCCTGTTGTGGACGTCCAGGGCCTTGCCGCTGTTGCGGTTGACCAGCACGTACGAGGCGTTGGGGTCGACGGTCGCCGCGGCGGCGGGCTGGGCGCCGAGGAAGGCGGCCACGAGCAGCAGGGGTGAGAGGACAGCCAAGAGGCGTCTCGGACTGACCGGGGACGGGTGGCGGAACCACATCAGAGGGCCTCCTTGGGGACGGGGTGAGGCGACGCCGATGAACAGCGGAGCGGTCGTACCGGGAAGTAAGGAACGACTTCGAAACATTCGAAGCGCAAGCCGAACCTTTGACGCCACAAGCTAGGAATGAGGGCTCCTTCGGTCAAGGGCTCTCGCCGATCTGTCTACAAACAGCTCCTCGTGGCGCATCGGAGGCTTTGCGGCAAGGCGCGCCAATTCAAGGGGAATGGAGCGAAGGGGAGTCGAGTGAGCGATGTTCGATCGCTCGACGTGTTTCCGAAAGATTCGAACCTACAACAGAAAGTTTCTCTGTGATGAGTATTGACGATTCACTGTCAATCCCTCAATCATCCCTCTCTGAGTGACCGACCGTGGTTCGGGATCCCGGACCATGTCGCCCCGAACGGCTGTGCCGCACGGCCGATCCCGCACCGCCGCACGCGGATCCGCGGATCCGTCCTTCGGAGCACCGGCGCCACCCCGTTCGCGGCTGCCGACCCGGCGAGCCGCGAGGGAGCACCCCCATGCCCCTATCGCCACCGCCCGCGCTTTCGATCCTTCCGTGATGTCCACCCTGTCTGGAGGCACAGTCATGGGCTCCTACGCCCTTCGCGGACCCGACGTCCGCCCCAAGATCCGCGGTCTGCTGCTCACGCTGCTCGTCACCGTCCTCGGCACGGTCGCCGCGCTCGTCGCGCCACCGGCCGCACACGCCGCCGAGAGCACGCTCGGTGCCGCCGCGGCACAGAGCGGCCGCTACTTCGGCACCGCCATCGCCTCCGGCCGGCTGGGCGACTCGGCGTACACGACGATCGCGAACCGTGAGTTCAACTCGGTGACGGCCGAGAACGAGATGAAGATCGACGCCACCGAACCGCAGCGGGGCCGGTTCACCTTCGCCGCCGCCGACCGCGTCTACAACTGGGCCGTGCAGAACGGAAAGCAGGTACGCGGCCACACCCTGGCCTGGCACTCCCAGCAGCCCGGCTGGATGCAGAGCCTCAGCGGCAACACCCTGCGTCAGGCCATGATCGGCCACATCAACGGCGTGATGGCCCACTACAAGGGCAAGATCGCCCAGTGGGACGTGGTGAACGAGGCCTTCGCCGACGGCAGTTCGGGAGCCCGGCGCGACTCCAACCTGCAGCGCACCGGAAACGACTGGATCGAGGTCGCCTTCCGCACCGCGCGCGCCGCCGACCCGGCCGCCAAGCTCTGCTACAACGACTACAACGTGGAGAACTGGACCTGGGCCAAGACCCAGGCCATGTACGCCATGGTCCGGGACTTCAAGCAGCGCGGCGTACCGATCGACTGCGTCGGCTTCCAGTCCCACTTCAACAACGACAGCCCCTACAACAGCAACTTCCGCACCACACTGCAGAACTTCGCCGCCCTCGGCGTCGACGTCGCCATCACCGAACTCGACATCCAGGGCGCCTCGGGCACGACCTACGCCAACGTGACCAACGACTGCCTGGCCGTCCCGCGCTGCCTCGGCATCACCGTCTGGGGCGTGCGCGACACCGACTCCTGGCGAGCGGAGCAGACGCCGCTGCTGTTCACCGGCGGCGGCGCCAAGAAGCCGGCCTACACCTCCGTCCTCAACGCGCTCAACGGCGGCACCCCCACGCCCCCCGCGGACGCCCGACCGGTCAAGGGCGTCGGATCGGGACGCTGCCTGGACGTGCCCGGTGCCGGTACCGCCGACGGAACCCAGCTCCAGCTGTGGGACTGCCACAACGGCACCAACCAGCAGTGGACGTACACCGCCGCCGGCGAGCTGAGGGTCTACGGCAACAAGTGCCTGGACGCCGCCGGCACCGGCAACGGCACCAAGGTCCAGATCTACGGCTGCTGGGGCGGCGACAACCAGAAGTGGCGCCTCAACTCCGACGGAACCGTCGTCGGCGTCCAGTCCGGCCTCTGCCTCGACACCGCCGCGGGCGGCACCGCCAACGGCACCCTGATCCAGCTCTCCTCCTGCTCGAACGGCAGCGGCCAACGCTGGTCCCGCGCCTGAGGAGACCCGGTAGGGACCTGACGGGCCTCACAGATCTCACAGATCTCACAGATCTCACGGATTCCACGGATTTCACGGATTTCACGGACGAAAGGGTGAACCGATGAAGACCCACGGTGCGGCACACCCAGCCGCTCCAGCACGACACCGCTGGTGGTCGCGGGTCGCCGCACTGGTGGCGGCGACCCTCGCGATCGGCATGCTCGCCGCGGTGAACCCGACGCCCGCCGAGGCGGCGACGGTGGACACCAACGCCTGGTACGTCCTGGTCAACCGCAACAGCGGCAAGGCACTGGACGTCACCGGCGCCTCCACCGCCGACGGCACGCGGGTCAGCCAGCGGACGCGCAACGACGGCACCCATCAGCAATGGCGGTTCACGGACTCCGGCGACGGCTTCTACCGTCTCAAGGCCCGGCATTCGGACAAGGTCCTCGACGTGGCCGGCGCCTCCACCGCGGACGGTGCCGCGATCCAGCAGTGGGCCGACCACAACGGAGCCAACCAGCAGTTCCGCCTGGCCGACTCCGACGCGGGCCACGTCCGGCTGATCAACCGCACCAGCGGCAAGGCGGTGGAGGTGCAGGGCGCCTCCACCGCCGACGGCGGCAACGTCGTCCAGTACACCGACTGGGGCGGCGCCAACCAGCAATGGCAGATGGTCAAGCTGTCGTCCGGCGGCGCGGGCGGATGCGGCAACGCCCCGGCACTGGCGAGCGGTACGCACACGATCCAGAGCGGCGGCAAGAGCCGCAGCTTCATCCTCAGGGTTCCCGCCAACTACGACAACAGCCGCCCCTACCGGCTGATCTTCGCCTTCCACTGGCGGGGCGGAACCGCGGGCGACGTCGCCTCCGGCGGCACCAGCGGAAACGCCTGGTCCTACTACGGCCAACAGGAGCAGTCGAACAACAGCGCGATCCTCGTCGCGCCCCAGGGCCTCGGCAACGGCTGGGCCAACGCGGGCGGTGAGGACGTCACCTTCGTCGACGACATGATCCGACGGATCGAGGGCGGCCTCTGCGTCAACCCCGCCCAGCGCTTCGCCACGGGATTCAGCTGGGGCGGCGGCATGAGCTACGCACTCGCCTGCAGCCGGGCGAACGTCTTCAGGGCCGTCGCTGTCATCTCCGGCGCCCAGATCAGCGGGTGCGACGGCGGCAGCCGGCCCGTCGCCTACCTCGGCATCCACGGCGTCGGCGACTCCGTCCTCAACATCGCGCAGGGACGGTCCCTGCGCGACCGGTTCGTCGGCAACAACGGCTGCACCCCCCAGAGCCCGCGCGAGCCCGCGCCGGGCAGCCGCACGCACCTCACCACCACCTACTCCGGCTGCCGCGCCGGATACCCGGTCCAGTGGGCCGCGTTCGACGGGGGCCACATTCCCGGCCCGGTCGACGGCTCCTCCGGCGAAAGCGGAGTCACCACCTGGACCAAGGCAGAGATCTGGAGGTTCTTCGCACAGTTCTGATCACCCGCCCGCACGATGGGGTGGAGCCAGGCCGATCCTGGCTCCACCCCCCCGTCGATGTCCGTCGTCCGTTCGCTTGTCATCCGTCGCCCGTTGTCACGGTGAGGCGGGCGGCTGCGGGGAGCGGAGCACGAGCAGAGTGATCTCGCTGGGCGCGAAGACACGGAACGGAGGACCCCAGAAGCCGGTGCCGCGACTGGTGTAGAGGAGGGTGCGGTCGCCGTGCCGACTGAGGCCGGCGAGAGCGGGCTGGTCGAGGCGGACCAGGTGGTGGAAGGGCCAGATCTGGCCCCCGTGGGTGTGGCCGGAGAGCTGGAGGTCGACACCGGCGGCCGCCGCCCGGTCGACGAACGTGGGCTGGTGTGCCAGGAGCAGGACCGGCAGGTCGGGGTCGGCGCCGTTCAGGGCTCCGGCGAGGTGGGCGCGGTGGCCCGCCAGGCCGGAGGACTCGGCGGTGACATCGTCCACACCCGCGACCACGAGGGTGTCGCCTCCGCGTTCGAGCAGCAGATGGCGGTTGCGGAGCGGTTCCCAGCCCAGCTCGTCCATCAGATCGACCCAGCCCTGGGCCTCGCTGTAGTACTCGTGGTTGCCGGTGACGTACACCCGGGCCCGGGTCGCCCGCACGGTACCGAGCGGGACGGCCTGCGCCCGGCGTCGCTCGGCCGTGCCGTCCGCGATGTCGCCGGTGTGACAGACCAGGTCGGCTTCCAGGGTGTTCACCGTCTCGCACACCCGCGCCGACCAGCGGGCGCGATCGAGCGGGCCGTAGTGGGTGTCCGTGACGAGGACGACGCGCAGGCCGTCCAACCCGGCACCCAGTCGCGGGAGTGGCACGTCGAGCCGGCGCACGCGCGGCACACGGCGAGCCTCGGCATACCCCCAGGTGAGCAGGACGGCGGCCACGCCGACGACGGCCCAGGTGACGATCCTGGCCCGTTCCTCGCCCTCACCGACGCCCGCCACGCCCAACGCGAGCCGCAGCAGGACCCCCAGCAGCACCGACCAGGTGAACAGCACCCAGCTGACACCCAGCAGGCTGTCACCGACGATCGCCGCCCGGTCCTGCTGACGCCGGCCGTGACCACGCGCCATCGCGAACGGCATGCCGACGAGACCGAGGACGAACAGCGCGGTGCCGATGAGCGTGACGGGCAGCGGCCAGTGCTGGCCGGTGTGCAGAAGCACCCAGCAGGGCACCACCCACAGCAGCACGGGCGCGATCAGGGGGAGGTAGCGCATCAGACGATGCAGCCGGCTCCGCCGAGGCCGCGGAGCCTTGGTCTCGCCTTCGACGGATCGGGTGTCGCCGACGTCGCTCACGCTTCCCCCCACGGGCCGGGCCGCTGTCCCCGCGCAGGCTATCCGGTCGCCGCCGGGCCGACGCGACGGGTCCCCCTGACGGAACAAGAGAGCAGGCTGGCCAAAAGGCCCCTGCCGGGGGTGAAAACGACGAGTGGACCGAGGCCCGCCGCGGCCGCGACCTGCCGGCCGGTGTCCGTCTCCACCCGAGCGACGGAGAAGCGTCGAGACCGTCTCGTGGGTCGCGTCTCTGAGCTCCGTAACCAGCTCTAGAACCCGACCGGTTCGGAGGGAAGTGTGGACACGTCGGGCTGAAGTCTCCTAGCCTTGCTGACGGACCATCACGGTCGTCGATGTGACCCGACAGCGCGGTAGCCATCGACTCCCGGTGTTTTCCGAGCGGTTGCCCCCGCTCGGCGTAGTGGCCCGCTGACGCACACCTGGCGGGCCGAAGCGGCGACATCCCGCTACGGCATCGGCGCGGCAGCGCGCGCCCCAAGCCTGGCAGTCATCTGTTCAGGAAAAGGGGACGTAATTGTCATGGTCATGAACATCGAAAGGGCTGCGGCCGCACGTTGGCCGGCCATCGCTTCGGCTCTGCTCCTGGTCGCGGCCGCTCTCATCGCGAACCTGTCCGGCGCGACGCCGGCTTCGGCGCACCCGATCAACGCCTCCGACTTCCAGCAGGTCCAACTGGCCCGCGGGGTCGCGGAGGTCGGTGAGCCGATGTCGTTGGCCGTACTCGCGGACCGGTCGGTTCTGCACACCGCTCGCAACGGGACCGTACGCCGTACAGATGCCAACGGCACCACCAAGGTGATCGGCAGCATCCCCGTGTACGCGCATGACGAGGACGGTCTGCAGGGCATCGACATCGATCCGGGTTTCGCCACCAACCGGCACATCTACCTCTACTACGCCCCGCCGCTGTCCACACCAGGAGGCGACGCACCGACCACCGGCGGCAACTGGGCGGCATGGCAGGGTGTCAACCGGCTTTCCCGGTTCACGCTCAACGCCGACTTCACACTCGACCAGTCCAGCAAGGTGGACATTCTCGACGTGTCGGCGGACCGGGGCATCTGCTGCCACGCCGGCGGAGACATCGACTTCGACGCGGCAGGCAACCTGTACCTGTCCACAGGCGACGACACCAACCCGTTCGAGTCCGCCGGGTACTCCCCACTCGACGAGCGGACCAACCGCAACCCGGCGTTCGACGCGCAGCGTACAGCCGCCAACACCAACGACCTGCGCGGCAAGATCCTACGGATCAAGGTGAACGAGAACGGGTCGTACTCGATCCCGGCAGGCAACCTCTTCCCGCCCGGCACGGCGAGGACCCGGCCGGAGATCTACGCGATGGGCCTGCGCAACCCCTTCCGGATGAGCGTGGACAAGGCCACCGGCACCGTCTACGTCGGCGACTACGGCCCCGATGCCGGTGCCACCTCGGGGCGCGGGCCGCAGGGCCAGGTCGAGTTCAACCGCGTCACGGGCCCGGGCTTCTACGGCTGGCCCTACTGCACCGGCACGAACACGAGCTCCGAGACGTACGCCGAGTGGGACTTCGCCACCAACACGGCGGGCGGGAAGTACAACTGCTCGGGCGGGCCGACGAACAACTCGCCCCGCAATACCGGCTTGAGCACCCTGCCCCCCGCCAAGGCCGCCTGGATCCGCTACGGCGGCGACGCCGGCAGCCCGCCGGCGTTCGGCGGTGGCTCGGAGTCGCCGATGGCGGGCCCGGTGTACCGGTACGACCCCGACCTCAGCTCGCCCACGAAGTTCCCGCAGTCGTTCGACGGGCAGTTCTTCGCCACGGAGTTCGGCCGCGGCTGGATCAAGCCGATCCACCTCAACGCCGACGGCTCCCCGGGGACCATCGACAGCTTCCCCTGGACCGGCAAGCAGGTGATCGACTCGGCGTTCGGCCCGGACGGCTCCTACTACGTACTGGACTACGGCGCCGGGTTGTACCAGGGCGACCAGTACTCCGCCCTGTACCGCTTCGACCACGTCGGCGGCGGCAACCGGGCGCCCACGGCGGTGGCCGGCGCCAACCGGACGTCCGGCGCGGCGCCGCTGACCGTGACCTTCTCCTCGGCCGGCTCCTCCGACCCTGACGGTGGGGCACTGACCTATGCGTGGAGCTTCGGTGACGGCACCAGTTCCACCGCCGCCAACCCGACGAAGACGTACGACACGAACGGGAACTACACGGCCACGCTGACCGTGCGCGACCCGCAGGGTGCCACCGGCACCGCCGACGTGCGGATCACCGTCGGAAACACCGCGCCGACCGTGACCATCAACAGACCCGCCGCGGGGGAGATCTTCGCCTTCGGCGACACCGTGCCGTTCAGCATCACCGTGACGGATCCGGAGGACGGCACCGTCGACTGCGCCAAGGTCAAGATGACGTACATCGTCGGTCACGACAGCCACGGGCACCCGATCACCTCGAAGACCGGTTGCTCCGGGACCATCACCATCCCGGTCGACGGCGAGCACGACGACGCGGCGAACATCTTCGGGGTCTTCGACGCCGAGTACACCGACAGCGCCGGGCTCACCACGCACACACAGCACATCCTGCAGCCGAAGCACCGGCAGGCCGAGCACTACGAGACGTCGTCCGGCATCGCCACCCTGGACAAGTCGACCGCCGAGGGCGGCAAGTCCGTCGGCGACATCGAGAACGGCGACTGGATCGCGTTCGAGCCGTACAAGCTGAGCAACGCCACGTCGTTCACCGCCCGGGTGTCGTCAGCCGGCGCGGGCGGCACGTTGCAGGTTCGGGCCGGCTCGCCGACCGGCACCGTTCTCGGCTCCGCCACCGTCCCGGTCACCGGCTCGTGGACGAACTTCACCACCGTGGGCGGTTCGATCTCCGGTGCACCGGCCGGCACCACCACGCTCTACCTGACCTTCGCCGGCGGCTCCGGATTCCTCTTCGACGTCGACGCGTTCACCTTCGACACCGGGGGAGGCCCGTCCGCGGGTCCGATCGTGGGGGTCGCGGGCAAGTGTCTGGATGTCCGTGACGGTGGTTCGGCGGATGGGACGGCGGTGCAGATCTCGTCCTGTGCGGGGTCGGCGAGGCAGCAGTGGACGGTGGCGCCGGGGTCGACGGTCAAGGCGTTGGGCAAGTGCCTGGACGTCAGCGGCAACAGCACGGCGGACGGGGCGAAGGTCCAGTTGTGGTCCTGCAACGGTGGTGCCAACCAGAACTGGCAGGCCCACCCGGACGGGTCGCTGCGGAACCCGCGGTCGGGCAAGTGCCTGGATGTGTCGGGCGCCAACTCCTCGGACGGCACCCTCGTGAACCTGTGGTCCTGCCACGGCGGCGCCAACCAGAAATGGACCCTGCCCTGATGTCGGTCACCAAGAAGGGAGCGACGCACATGCGCAGACAATTCCGAACCCTGCTCGGTGGGGCGGCCACGGCACTCGCCACGCTGGTCCTCCTCGGGCAGCCCCACCCCGTCCACGCCGCGGACACGTCCTACGACGTCCTCGTGTTCTCCAGGACCGCCGGTTTCCGGCACGACTCGATCCCGGCGGGGATCCAGGCCATCCGCGACCTCGGCGCGGCGAACAGTTTCACGGTGACGGCCACGGAGGACGGCAGCCACTTCACCACCGGCAACCTGAGCCGCTACGAGGCGGTGGTCTTCCTCAACACCACCGGCGACGTTCTGAACGACGCCCAGCAGTCGGCGTTCCAGTCGTACATCAGCACGGGCGGCGGCTTCGTCGGCGTCCACTCGGCCGCGGACACGGAGTACAACTGGCCGTTCTACGGGGAGCTGGTCGGCGCCTACTTCGCCTCGCACCCCGCTGTCCAGCAGGCCAACGTCAAGGTGGAGGGGCGGGCGCACGCGGCGACCGCCCACCTGCCGCAGACCTGGACCCGCACCGATGAGTGGTACAACTTCCGGACCAACCCCCGCACCACCGCGCGCGTGCTCACCACGCTGGACGAGTCGTCGTACTCGGGCGGCTCGATGGGTGCCGACCACCCGCACAGCTGGTGCAAGACCCACTCGGGTGGCCGGGCCTTCTACACCGGCGGCGGGCACAGTCAGGCGTCGTACGCGGAGCCGGCGTTCCGGGCGCACCTGCTCGGTGGCATCCGGTACGCGGCAGGCCGGACCAAGGCCGACTGCCGGCCCGAGACCGGCTATACGGCCCTCTACAACGGCTCGACCACCGGCTGGTCGCAGGCCGGCCCGGGCGGCTTCACCAACGCGGACGCCACCCTCGCCTCGTACGGCGGCATGGGCATGCTCTGGTACAGCGCCCGGCAGTTCACCAACTACTCGCTGAAGCTGGACTGGAAGATGCCCGGCGACGACAACTCCGGCGTGATCGTGGGCTTCCCACCGACCAACGACCCGTCGTCGGCACTGGACAACGGCTACGAGGTCCAGATCGACGCCACCGACGCACCCGACCGCACGACCGGCTCGATCTACGCCGTCAAGGCCCCCGACACGGCTGCCCGGGACGCGGCGCTCAACCCACCGGGCGAGTGGAACACCTTCGAGGTGCTGGTGGAGGGCGAACGGCTCCAGGTCTGGCTCAACGGCATGAAGATCAACGACTTCACCAATACCGACCCCGCCCGCTCGCTCGCCGGCCACGTCGGCATCCAGAACCACGGCACGGGGGACGACGTGTCGTTCCGCAACGTCCGGCTCAAGGACCTGGGCGGCAGCCCGCCACCCACCCCCGGCGCGGGTCCGATCGTGGGGGTCGCGGGCAAGTGTCTGGATGTCCGTGACGGTGGTTCGGCGGATGGGACGGCGGTGCAGATCTCGTCCTGTGCGGGGTCGGCGAGGCAGCAGTGGACGGTGGCGCCGGGGTCGACGGTCAAGGCGTTGGGCAAGTGCCTGGACGTCAGCGGCAACAGCACGGCGGACGGGGCGAAGGTCCAGTTGTGGTCCTGCAACGGTGGTGCCAACCAGAACTGGCAGGCCCACCCGGACGGGTCGCTGCGGAACCCGCGGTCGGGCAAGTGCCTGGATGTGTCGGGCGCCAACTCCTCGGACGGCACCCTCGTGAACCTGTGGTCCTGCCACGGCGGCGCCAACCAGAAATGGACCCTGCCCTGAGCTGACACGGCACGCCGCAAGGGCCACCTCCCCCAGGGGAGGTGGCCCTCTCGTGCGTCTAGGCTCGCGCCCAGCGCTGGTTGGCGCCGTCGTGGCAGCCCCACACGACGACAGCGGAGCCGTTGGCGGTGCTCGCGCCGTTGACGTCCAGGCACAACCCGCTCTGAGCGTTGCGGATCGTGCCGCTGCTGTTGAGGGCCCACTGCTGGTTGGCGCCACCGTTGCAGTCCTGGATCTGGACCCGCGTACCGGCGGCGGCGTCGGGCGGAACGTTCAGGCACTTGCCCAGCACCTGCAGCGCCTGACCGTTCTGGGTGAACTGCTGGTTGGCGTTGCCGTGGCAGTCCCAGATGATCATCGGTGTGCCGTTGGCCGCGTTCGCGCCGTTGACGTCCAGGCACCGCCCCGAACCCTCGTTGCGCAGCCGGAACGTCGTCGGATCCGGCGGGGCGGGATCCGAGCCGTCGAGCTGCGTGAAGAAGTTCCACACCACCGCCCGGGTCCACGACCTCTCACCCGGTTCGAAGTCACCCGCCGAGCCGTCGACCGGACCGGGCGTATGACCCGCGTCGTACGCGGCCCATGCCACGGGGAAGCCGGCGCGGCACCCCGAGTAGGTCGTGACGACATGCGTGAGGCTGCCCCGTGCCGGCTCCGGCGGGTTCTGGGGAGTGCAGCCGTTGTTCCGCACGAACCTGTCACGCAGCGAACGTCCCGTGGCGATCGGGAGCACCGGGTCCCGCAAGCCGTGCAGTCCGATGTACGCGACCGGCTGGGTACCGCCGTTGCACCCGCTCAACTGCCCGCCCGCGTACACGGCGACCGCGCGGAACACGGTCGGCCGGGCGCACGCGAGTGCGAAACTCATGCCGCCGCCGTAGCTGAAACCTCCGGCGAAGCGCTGGGTCGTGTCGACACACAGGCCCGCGTCGATCTGCCTGATCATGTCGTCCACGAAGGTCAGATCCTCGCCGTTGGAATTGGCCCAGCCGTTCCCGAGGCCCTGGGGCGCGACGAAGATCGCGCTGTCGTTCGAGATCGCCCGCAGGCCGTAGTACGACCAGGAGTACCCGCTGGTTCCGCCCGAGTCGACGTCGCCCGCGGTACCGCCGTTCCAGTGGAAGCCGAAGACCACTCGGTACGGCCGGTTGTTGTCGTAGTTGGCGGGGACCCGCAGGATGTAGTTCCGCGTCCTGCCGCTGCTCTGGATCGAGCGCGGACCACTCGACAGCGTGGGGGGCTTGCCGCATCCGGCGCTCGGGGCGGCGGAGGGGGCCTCGGCCGCGGCGGCGGACGTCAGTCCGATGCCGCTGATACCGGCCGCGGCGAGTAGGAGGGTGAGGGCCACGGCGATCGATGTGCGCCATCGGTGATGGTTGTTGCCTTGTCGCATCATGTTTCTCCCTTCATGGATGAGCAACTCAGCGGTAGCCGGCGGCGACGATGTTGGCCTGTACCGCGTTGTCGGTCGCGTCGGACGGGTAGCCGGACACCATCGCGCCCTCGTAGAAGGTGCCGGCGCTGAGGTTCGCGCCGCCGCCGGGCTTACAGCAGTCACCACCGCTGCCGAGGATGATGGCGCCCTGCTTCTTCATGGGGCTGTAGCCGGGCGGAAGCGCGCCGTCCCAGAGCGTGGTCAGGTTTCCGGCCTGGCCGTTGGCACCCTTCAGCGCGAAACGGCTCGTCCCGTTGTTCTTCAGCATCGCCGTCACGAACTTGCTGGTGAAGGCCCGCTGGTTCGTGTTCCAGGTCTGGCTGCCACCGGAGTAGAGCCCCCATTCGAGGTCGGCCTGGACCCATGGACCGTTGCCGGCGCACCCGCCGAACCAGCACTGGGTGCTGAAATTGATCGCGTCCATCGCCCCGGCCGCGTCGGCCGCTCGGGTCGTCTCACTGTTGCCGTAGTCGAAGCAGCAGCCACCGTTGACATGGGTGCCGCTGGTCACCATGTACATGCCTTCCGGCGCGCTGCCGGTCGGCACGCCGGTCAGGTGGCCGTCCCGCCAGTAGCTGTTGCCGGGGTTGATGTAGAGCGAGTAGGCCTTGCTGCCGCCGACCGTCAGCGACTCCGACGTCGCGGTCGCCGGGCGGCTCTGGGGGGAGCCGGGAACCACACTCGATCCCTGGTACCACAGGTCGTTCCCGCGGCCGGACTGGTCGTGGACGACGGTGATGACACAGGTGGTCCCCGCGCAGAACGAGTCCTGCGTCGCCGCGTCGGCGGCACCCCCCGCGCTCCGGACGCCGATGTTCCGGGTCGTGCTGTCGGACGAGCGCCGGACCTGGTAGAGGGTGCCGCTGTAGGTGCCGTAGAGCGCTCGTACGGTGCTGTGGGCGGCGATGCAGGGGGTGCCGCCCGAGGCGTAGATGTCGCACGTGCCCGCGCCGCCCGGCACCGGTGGGTCCGGCGGCGGGGTCGGTGAGCTCCACTGCTGGTTGGTGCCGCCGTGGCAGGACCAGAGGATGGCCCTGGTGCCGTTGGCGGTGCCGCCGGCGTTGGCGTCGAGGCAGAGTCCGGACTGGACGCCGGTGATGGTGCCGTTGGGGTTGACGTTCCACTGCTGGTTGTTCTGGCCGTTGCAGTCCCAGACGATGACGGGGGTGCCGTTGGTGGTGCCGCTTCCGCTGGCGTCGAGGCATTTGTCGCCGTGGACGGTCAGTTGTTTGCCGGTCGTGTAGGTCCAGGTCTGGCCGGCCGCGCCGGTGCAGTCCTGGAGCTGGGTCTGGGTGCCGTTGGTGGTGCCGGCGCCGGGGACGGTCAGACAGCGGCCGGACTGCGCGCCCACGATGGGGGCGCTCTGCTCGGGCTCGATCGGTGCCGCCACCGCGGTGGCGCCGACGGCGACAAGCACCAGGGCGGTGGCCGGCGCGGACAGACGTCCGTACCGACGGGGCCGAGGTATGCGAAACACCATGGCGGTTCCTCACCTGGTCGTGGGAAGGGATGCCCGGCGCGCGACCACGCCGGGCATCCACCGGAGGGGCTATACGGCGGTGAACCGCCACTGCTGGTTGGTGCCGCCGTGGCAGCTCCATTGCAGGAGTCGTGCGCCGTCGGCCGTCGAGCCGCCGTTGACGTCGATGCACAGCCCACTGGGGAGGCTCTTCATCGTGTACACGCCCGCCGTGGTCGACGGGGTGACGAGGAACTTCTGCGGGTTGCCGTTGTCGCAGGTGGACTGCTGCAGGAACGCGCCCTGGGCGGTGGACCCGCCCGTGACGGCGAGGCACTTGTCGCTGTGCGCCGCCTTCAGATAGACGGCGCCGCCACCGGCGTCGACGGCCTGCCACTTCTGGTTGCCGGCGCCGGTGGCCGGCCACTGGACGACCTGGGCGCCGTCAGCGGTCGAGGCGCCGTTGACGTCCATGAACTTGCCGCTGTGCTGCGCCGCGACCGTCCAGGTCCGACCGGCGACGCCGCCACCGCCGCCGCTGCCCGGTTCGCCGACCCCGTTGCCGCCGAAGGTGAGCGAGTCGAGGTCGAACCAGTTGTTCGAGGTGCCCTTGAACACCAGGTAGAGCGGGTGCGAGCCGGAGAGATCGGCTGTGTTCACCGCCGACGTGGACTGGTAGGTGTTCCAGCCGCCGGTGCTGGGCACCGGTGTCGTGGCCAGGAGCGTGCCGGTCGGGGAGTCGGCGCGCAGTTCGATCGATCCTCCGCCGCTCGGCGACGACAGACGGTAGCGCACGTTCGTGACGCCCGACAGGCTCATGGGCTTGAACGCGATCCAGTCGCCGTCGGAGATGTTGCCGACCCGCTTGCCGCTCTCCGCGCCGGCCTGCTCGACGATCTGCACACCCGACTGGTCCGTGTGGAACTCGGCCTGCTTGTGCTTGGGCTGGAGGATCGCCTGGGCGTAGCCGGTGAGGGGGTTCGCCCCGCCGGGGCCGCCGTTGTCCGTGTAGCGGGCGTTGAGGACGTAGTACAGGTTGGCGCCGTCGGGGTGCCCGCCCAGCAGCGTCGTGTCGATGGTGCCCGAGCACCCCGGATGGTCCGTGGTCTCGTGCTGGTGGTCGTCGTGGCCGAGGGCGGGGTTGACGAACACCTTGGCGCAGTCGACGGGCGCGCCGCCGGGGTCCGAGACGGACACCTTGTACGGGACGCGGTCGCCGAAGTCCAGCATGCCGCCGTTGGACGGAATGGTGAGGGTGACGGTCGGTGCGGTGTTGCCCACGGTGATCGGCACGTTGGCGAAGGCCGTCCTGCCGGTGTTGTCGGTGACCTTGAGCTGAGCGGTGTAGTTGCCGTTGGCGGTGTAGGTGTGGGACGGGTTCGCCGCCGTGGACGTGGTGCCGTCGCCGAACGTCCAGTGGTGGCTGAGCGTGCTGCCGGGATCCGGGTCCGCGGACCCCGCACTGCTGAACTGCACGTTCAGGGGCGCGTCCCCGTTGGTGGGCGTTCCGGTGGCTTTGGCGATCGGCGACCGCCCGCCGTGGTTGTAGTCGATGCGGTAGAGACCCGAGTCGTTGTTGCCACCGGAGAAGTTGTTGCCCCATTCGAGCAGGTACAGCGAGCCGTCGGGCCCGAACTCCATGTCCATCGGCTTGAGGAACTTGGCGCCGGGCATGAAGGGGTTGGTCCGGGTGACCGCGGTCGCGGAGTCGAAGTGGACCTCCTTGACGGTGTGGCGCGACCACTCGTAGAAGAAGTGGACCCCGTCGTAGTAGGGCGGGAACTTCGTCTCGGACGGATTCGCCGCGTCGTAGCGGTAGACCGGTCCGCCCATCGGCCCCGAGCCACCGGAGCCGAGTTCGGGGAAGTTCGGTGAGACGCCGTAGCCGTACCACATGTTCGGCGCGACGATCGGCTTGAGGCTGGTCAGGCCGGTGTTGTTCGGCGAGTTGTTGACCGGCGCGTTGCAGTTGAACTTGGCGCCGACGACGCCGGTGCTCGGGTTGTACGGCGCGTAGGCCTGGTTGTCGCCGTGGCAGAACGGCCAGCCGTAGTTGCCCGGCGTCTTGATGACATTGAGCTCGACGAGCCCTTCGGGGCCGCGGTTGGTCGTGGGCGGGTTCCGGTCCGGGCCGTAGTCGGCGAGGTAGACCCACCCGTTGTCCGGGTCGATCGAGAAGCGGAACGGGTTGCGGAAGCCCATCGCGTAGATCTCCGGCCGGGTCTGCGCCGTGCCCTGCGGGTAGAGGTTGCCGGCCGGGACGGTGTAGCCGCCGTCGGCCGACGGCCGGATGCGCAACAGCTTGCCCCGCAGGTCGTTGGTGTTGCCGGCGGTGCGGGCGGCGTCGAGATTGGCCTTGCCCTGCCGCCAGTCCAGCGGGGCGTAGCCCTGCCAGTTGGGGTCGAGGTTCGGGGGGACGTCGTCCCCGGTGCCGATGTAGAGGTTCTTGTCGGGGCCGAACTCGATGTACCCGCCCGTGTGTCCGGGCTCGGCGAACGTGCGGTCACGGGTCGCGGGGATGTCGATGATCGTCACCTGGCTCGACATGTTCAGGGTGTCGCCGGTGAGCGTGAACCGGGAGACCCGGTTGATGTCGTTCGGGACTCCGGCCGGGGAGTGATACAGGTACACGTGGCCGTTGTCGTCGAAGTCGGGGTCGAGCGCCAGTCCGGTGAGGCCGTCCTCGCCGCCGGTGTACACGCTGAGCGTGGCGGCTGTCACGGTCCGGTTGGTGGTCGGTTTGAAGATCTTCAGCTGCCCGCCCCGCTGGACGTAGAGGACCCGCCCGTCCGGGGCGACCGCGAGGGCCATCGGGTCCGCGGTGTTGTCGTCGAGGGTGCGTTTCTCGAAGTTGCTCCACACGGTGCCGCCGCAGTCGCCGGGCTCCTTGCCCGCCGCCCACTTGACGCCCCCGAGGACGTGGTTGCGGAAATGGGTCTCGCTGTACGCCGCGCTGGTGTGCCCCATGCCGGTGGCCCACACGCGGCCGCCGCCGGTGTTGCGGCACCAGGAGATGGGGTGGTCCGGCCCCATGGCGCGAGGGCCGGGGTTGTACGTGCGCTCGTCCGCGGTGACCAGGACATGGACGTCGCCGCGGGGGTTGCGGTCGAAGTTGTACCACTCCTCGCTGCGGTTCCAACGGTCCGGCAGGCCGGCCGTCGACGGGTGTTTCTTGTCCGCGACGATCGCGGTGCCGCCCAGCACGCCGGGGGAGTGCTCCGGCATGTGCGCGCCACCGTTGATGGTCTGGTCCCACCACGGGTACTCGTTCTCGATGCCCATGTCCGTGGCGTTGTGGATCGCGACGATGCCCTTGCCGCCGGCCAGGTAGCCCTCCACCGCCTGACGTTGGGACGCCGTGGTCCACACCATTCCCGAGGTCTGGAACATGATGAGTACGTCGAAAGTGGCGAGATTCGCCGGGGTGAAGACGCTTGAGTCCTCGCTGTGGACCAACTCGAAGTTGTTGGCCGCCGCCTGCTCCCGGAACATCGCCAGGCCGGCCGGGATCGAATCGTGCCGGTAGCCGACCGTCTTCGTGAAGACCAAGGCCCGGAAGGCCGGCGCCGCTGACGCCGGTTGGGCGACGACGAGCGACAGGAGCACGCTCGCGATCGCCCCGAAGATGAATGTGATGCGACGCATGCCGTCTCCTATTCGGCGGAGCAACGATGGCATGACCACGGGCACGCGCCGGCCGCACCTCCGATGCGCCGGAATGCCTGCGCGCGTCGGAGGCGTGCGTGTGCCGTCAGCTCGTCGTCCCGTCCGCCGTGACGGGCAGTCAAGTCCCTACGGAAGAGAGGGGGGCGTCACACCGGATGCGACCGTCTCCCGTGGTCTGCCGGTCAGCATGCAGCGGGGTTTCGCAACAGTCAATATGGATGGGGTGCGGCTGATTCCATAACACATTTCTCGCATCATTCTTCGTGGTTCTGTCGTCCTCATGGTCCGGTGCGCGACTGTCGTCGGGTCGATCCCATAACGTTTTTACGCATCAGTCGGTGTGGTTCGGCGCGCGACTGTGTACGGGGCGATTCGATAACAGATTTTGGCGTATCAATTACTGTCGATCGATCGCCGGTTCGCATGGAATGGCCGGCGCCTATGGTATTGCCAGGCGCTCGTCGAGGCATTTACCCTCGGGGCGCGATGTCGCCGTTGCGCCCCGCGTAAGTTCGAGGCAATTCGACGATAGCTCGCGGGCGAGAGCTGTCATTCCATGCCCGGCCTTACCCGGACGATTCAGCTATCGGTGACTCGTTCCTGCTGACGACGCGAATGTTGAGGGTCCCACGATGTCTGGCCTGCTGCCGTCGCCGCTGCTCGCTCTGCGAGGCATCGGCAAGTCGTTCCTCGGCGTGCGGGTGCTCGACGGCGTCGACCTCCAGGTACGGCCGGGCGAGGTGCACGCGGTCGTCGGCGAGAACGGTGCCGGCAAGTCCACGCTCATGAAGGTGGTGTCCGGCGTCCACCAGCCCGACGAGGGAACAGTCGAGTTCGCCGGCGCGCCGCGGACGTTCCGCAGCCCGCGTGAGGCCCAACAGGCCGGTATCGGCATCGTCCACCAGGAGTTGACGCTGCTGCCCGAGCGCACCGTCGCGGAGAACGTCTGGCTGGGCCGCGAGCCCCTGCGCCGTGGGCTCGTCGACCGCAGAGCGATGCTCAGCCGCACCGCGGGGCTCCTCGCCTCCATCGGGGAAGGCTCGTTAGCGCCCGACACACGCGTGGGACGACTCGGCGTGGCGCACCAACAGGTGGTCGAGATCGTCAAGGCGCTCGCCCTCGACGCGCGGCTGCTCATCATGGACGAGCCCACCGCGGCTCTCGCCGACCACGAGGTCGACCAGCTCTACGCGCTCGTACGGCGGCTGCAGGAGCACGGGATAGGCGTGCTGTACGTCTCGCACCGCCTCAAGGAGGTCTTCGACCTGTCCAGCCGGATCACCGTGCTCAAGGACGGCCGGGCGGTGGCCACCTTGGACACCACGGACACCAGCGCCGATCGGCTGGTGCGCCACATGGTCGGCCGTGAGCTGTCGAGCCACTACCCCGACCGGGCGAAGCCGCAGGAGCAGGGCCCGGTGCGACTGACCGTCCGGGGCGGAGGCAACCGGAAGCTGCGCGGCATCGACCTGCGGCTGCGCGCCGGCGAGGTGCTCGGCGTCGGCGGCCTGCAGGGCTCCGGCCGGTCGGCGCTCGCCCGCGCACTGTTCGGTGCCGCACCGTTCAGCACCGGACAGGTGGCCGTCGACGGAGCCCCCCTCCGGCTGCGCTCGCCCCGCGCCGCCATGCGGGCCGGTATCGCCTACGTCTCCGAGGACCGCAAGGGCGAGGGGATCGTCGCCGAGCAGTCGGTGCTCGACAACGCACTGTTGGCCGTCCGCGCCGTCCGCGCCGTCCGTGCCGTCCGCCCTGGCCGGGTCGGCCGCGGTGCCCGGACCGCGCGGGTCCGGGAGCTTCTCGCGGCCGTTGAGCTGCGCGCCGCGGGGGAGGACCAGGAGATCCGTTTCCTGTCCGGTGGCAACCAGCAGAAGGTCGTGCTGGCCAGGTGGCTCGCGCTCGCCCCGAGGATCCTGATCTTCGACGAGCCGACCCGGGGCATCGACGTCGGCGCAAGGTCGGCGATCCACGGTCTCGTCCGCCGGCTGGCCCGCGACGGCGCCGCCGTGCTGATGGTCTCCTCCGAGCTGCCCGAACTGCTCGGCATGAGCGACCGGATCATCGTCATGCACGACGGCCGGATCGCCGGCGAGCTGCCCGCCGGCGCGACGGAGGAGGATGTCGTCGCCCTGGCGGTCGGCACCGCGCGGGAGGCGGCCGGATGAGCGGCGCGCTGTCCCCGCCGGCCCGGCGGACCCCGCCCGGTGTGTTCGTCGCCCTGTCCCTCACCCTGGCGATCGGTTGGCTCGTCGTCACGGTCGACGGCGGCCGGCTGTTCAGCCTGCCGACGACGGTGAGCCTGCTGCACGTCGCCGCCGGTCTGGGCCTCGTCGCGGTCGGCCAGACGCTGGTCGTCGTCGGGGGCTCGCTGGACCTGTCCGTGGCGTACGTGGTCAGTCTGAGCACCCTCGTCGCCGCCGAGGCCATGGCCGGTGACGACGGTGCGCTGCTGCCGGCGATCGGCCTGACACTCGCCGTCAGCGCCGCGATCGGCCTCGTCAACGGCCTGCTCGTCACCATGGCGCGGATCAACCCCTTCATCGCGACCGTCGGTGTCGGACTGCTGCTGAAGGGATACCTCGACAACGGATACGACGGGCCGGCCGGCAAGACCGCACCCGCCCTGGTGCAGGGCCTGGGGTACCAGCGCGTCGGCCCGGTTCCGCTGGCGTTCCTGCTGCTGCTCGCCGTCGCCGCGGCGGCCTGGTTCGTGCTCGCGCGCACCCGCTTCGGCCACCACCTGATCGCCGTGGGAGGTGACCCGGAGGTCGCCCGGCTCTCCGGCGTGCGGGGCAGCCGGGTCCTCGTCACCGCCCATGTGCTGTGCGCCCTCTGCGCGGGCCTCGCCGGGGTCTACCTCGCCAGTCGGCTCGGCGCCGGCGCACCCAGGGTGGGCACCGAGGGACTGTACGACCTGGAATCGATCGCGGCGGTGGTGCTCGGCGGCACCGCCCTGGCCGGTGGGCGCGGCGGCGTCGTCGGCACCGTCGGCGGCGTGCTGCTGCTCGCGAGCATCGACGCCGTCTTCAACCAGCTCGACGTCGACGTGTTCTTCAAACAGGTGATCCGTGGTGTGATCATCATTGCGGCGGTCGCCGTCTACGCCCGCCGGGCGATGCGGAAGGCGTCCTAGCATGCGGATCGCGCGCCCACTGCGGCCCGGGTTCCGCTCCGGCGGTCTCGCACCGATCATCGTGATCCTGGCGGTCCTGCTGGTTCTGCTGAGCGCCCGCCAACCGGACTTCTTCTCGCCGCCGTCGCTGATGTCGTTCCTCGGCCGCTCCGCGCCGATCGTCCTGCTCGCCGCCGGCCAGTACTTCGTGATCGTCTCCGGCGAGCTGGACCTGTCCGTCGGCTCTCTGGTCACCGCGCAGGTGGTCGTCGCCGCCCGGCTCATCGACGGCGATCCGTCGGCCGGCTGGCCCGTCGTCGTGCTCCTGCTCGCGTTCGGCGTCGCCGTCGGCCTCGTCAACGGCCTCGTCACCACATGGCTGCGCGTGCCGTCGTTCATCACGACCCTCGGGATGTTCCTCATCCTCGTCGGTGCCGTGTACCTGTGGTCCGACGGTGCCCCGAAGGGCGGCCTCTCCGAGGAGTTCCGTCGGCTCGGCCGGTCGGGCTTCGAGAACGTGCCCGTGCTGGGCCGGGTACCGTACGCCCTTCTCGTCCTGCTGGTGGCGGCCGCTCTGGCGCTGGTGCTGACGCGTTCGGACTTCGGCCGCACCCTGGTCGCCGTCGGCGGCAACCCGCGGACCGCCGAGCTCAGCGGCGTGCGCGTGGGGCGCGCCAGGACCATGGCCTTCGTCCTCAGCGGACTCGCCGCCACGCTCGCGGCGATCCTTCTCGGCGGGTACAGCGGAGTGTCGTTCCAGGCCGGTGCCGGCCTGGAGTTCGGCGCGATCACCGCGGCGGTCCTCGGCGGTGTCGCTCTGGGCGGGGGCCGGGGTTCGGTCGTCGGCGCGATGCTGGGCGCGTTGACCCTTGAGACGCTCTTCACGCTCATGAACTTCTACGGCGTCTCCGGCGCCCTCGAACCGGCCGTCCAAGGCGCGATCATCCTGTTCGCCGTGGCGGCGGCGTCCTTCCGTGTCCCGTCCAGATGAAGGGGATCCAGTGAGGCATTCCATGACGGTGCTGGTCGCGAGCGCCTTACTGGTGCTGGCCGGCTGCGCCACCGACGAGCCCACCACCGGCGCTTCGAGTTCACCCTCCGCAGGCACCGGGTCGGGCACCGGGGAGCAGTCGAAGTTCTTCGTGCGGGCCGACTACGACCAGCAGCTCGCCCTCCTGGACACCGCGCCCACCGGGCCCGCCGGCAAGCCCTGGGAGCAGGCGCTCGACCCGGCGATGGTGGAGACCGCGAAGTTCAAGAAGCCCGGACCGCACAAGATCTGCTTCTCCAACGCCGGGCTGAACAACCCATGGCGCCAGGTCGGTTTCACGACCATGCAGGCCGAGGTCGACACGCACCGCGACCGCATCTCCGAGTTCGTCCACGTCGACGCCGAAGGCAAGGACCAGAAGCAGATCGCCGACATCAACGACCTGCTCGGCAAGGGCTGCGACGCGCTCATCGTCTCGCCGAACACCACCGCGACGCTCACCCCGGCCGTGGAGGCCGCCTGCCAGAACGGCCTGCCGGTCATCGTCTTCGACCGGGGCGTCGACACGACCTGCCCGGTGACGTTCATCAACCCGATCGGCGGCTACGGATTCGGCCATGTCGCGGCGGAGTTCGTCACCCGGAAGATGAAGCGGGGCGGCAAGGTGCTCGCGCTGCGCATCCTGCCCGGCGTCGACGTGCTGGAGACCCGGTGGGCCGCGGCGAAGGTCGCCTTCGACGAGGCGGGCGTCGACGTCGTCGGTGTCGAGTTCACCGACGGCGACCCGGCCAGGACGAAGAAGATCGTCAACGACTACATCCAGCGGTACGGCACGATCGACGGCGTCTGGATGGACGCCGGGGCGGTCGCGGGCGCGGCGGTCGAGGCGTTCGAGGACGCGGGAAAGCCCGTGCCGCCGATCAACGGTGAGGACCAACTCGACTTCCTCAAGCTGTGGAAGGACAAGAAGCTCACGGCGATCGCCCCGACCTACCCGACCTACCAGTGGCGCACCCCCGTCATCGCCGCGCTGAAGATCCTGGACGGCGAGCAGGTACCGAACCCGTGGAAGCTGCCACAGCCGACCATCACCCAGGACGACCTGGACGAGTACGTCGACCCCACCATGCCGCCGCTGCACTACGCGATGTGCGGCTGCACCGACCTGCCCGGCTACCCGAAGCGCTGGAAGTAGTCCGGTGTACACCATCGGTGTCAACCCGTGGGTCTGGGCCTCGCCGGTCGACGACGAGGCCCTGGCCGAACTGGTGCCGCGGATCGCCGCGTTCGGTTTCGACGCGGTCGAGCTGCCGATCGAGCGACCCGGCGACTGGGACCCGGCACGCACCCGGGACCTGTTGGCGGCGTACGGCCTGCGCGCGGTCGGCGTCTGTGCCGTCACCTCGCCCGGACGTGACCTCGTGAACGCCCCACCGGAGGTCGTCGCCTCCACCGCGGCGTACCTGCGCACGTGTGTGGACCGTGCGGTGGCCGTCGGCGCGCCCTGTGTCGGCGGCCCGGTCTACGCAGCGGTGGGGCGGACCTGGCGGATGTCACCGGTGGAGCGCGCGGCCTGCTACGCGGACGTCCGCCGCGCCCTGGAGCCGGTGGCCGACTACGCGGGGGACCGGGGCGTGAGCATCGGCGTGGAGGCCCTCAACCGCTATGAGACGAGCGTCGTCAACACGGTCGAGCAGGCGGTGGAGCTGATCGACGGCCTGCCCGCGAACGTCGGTCTCATGCTCGACACCTATCACATGAACATCGAGGAGGCCGACCCCTACGAGGCGCTCGGCACGGCCGGTCCGCACATCAAGCACGTCCAGGTCAGCGGCACCGACCGCGGCGCCCCGGGCACCGACCACTTCGACTGGCCGCGCTTCCTCGCCGACCTGGCCACGACCGGCTACGGCGGCGCGCTGTGCATCGAGTCGTTCACCGCGCAGAACGAGGCCATCGCCACCGCGGCCTCGATCTGGCGGCCGCTCGCCCCGACGCAGGACACCCTCGCCCGTGACGGGCTGTCCTACCTCCGAACCGTCCTGCACGGACTGGAGAACGCCCCCTCGACCGGGTGATGGGGGTGGCACCGGTATCCGAAAGACGTCCTACGTCCTCTGCATCGGGAACCGCCACAAGGAGAAAACGTGTTCAAAGCCCGCACGATACGAAGGCGGCTTCTCGCCGTAGCCGCCGCACTCGGTTCAGCCGCGACCGCCGTGATGGCGTTCCCCGCGCCCGCATCCGCAGCCGCGCACACCGTGTACGTCTCGCCGTCCGGCACCGGCACGGACTGTTCCAGCGCGCAGCCCTGCTCGTTGACAGCCGCGCAGGCGGCGGTGCGATCGCTCAACGACGGCATGTCGGACGACATCGTGGTGCAGTTGGCGGACGGTGTGTACCGACTGGCCCAACCCTTGCGGCTGACAGCGGAGGACTCCGGTTCAGGCGGCCACACGGTCGTGTGGCGAGCCGCCCCGTCGGCGCGTCCGGTGATCACCGGTGCCCGGGCGGTCACCGGCTGGTCGGTGGCCGACACAGCCAAGAACATCTATAAGGCCGACGTGCCCGCCGGTCTCGATGCCCGGCAGCTCTATGTCGACGGCGCCGTCGCCACCCGGGCACGCACGCAGGTGAACAGAGCCGATTTCACCGCCTCCAGCACCGGAATGAGGTTCTCGGGCGGAGCACTGAGCTATCTGAACAACCTGGCCGACCAGAGCCGGATCGAGGTGGAGAGCATCAACTCCTTCACCGACCGGTACTCGCCGGTGCAGAGCATCAACGCGAACTTCATCACGATGCAGCAGCCGGCGTGGAACAACAACAACTTCGGCTACGACACCCTCATGCGGCCACACCGGGCCGGCCCGTTCTACCTGACCAACGCGTACGAGTTCCTCGACTCGCCCGGTGAGTGGTACCTCAACCCCAGGGCCGGAGCCCTGTACTACATCCCCCGGCCCGGGCAGAACATGAGCTCGGCCGGCGTGGAACTGCCGACGCTGCAGTCGCTGGTGAACGTCGGAGGCACGTACGGCGAGCCGGCGCACCACCTCACGTTCAGCGGGATCACCTTCACCGGGACGAGCTGGCTGGGCCCCAGCAGCAACCAGGGTTACGCGGACCAGCAGACCGGCGCGTACCTGGCCGGCGACTGGAGTTGGCCGGGCTTCGACTCCTGCCACAACGGCTGCACGCAGTTCGAGGCCGCCCGGCCGCACTGGCGCCAGATGCCGGCCGCCGTGCAGGTATCCGCCGCCCACACCATCACCTTCACCGACTCCCGGTTCATCAACCTGGGCCAGACGGCCATCGGTATCGGCAACGACGCCAACGCGCACGCCAGCGGCGTCGGCCTGGGCGCCGGCAACATCACGGTGACCCGGTCGGAGATAGCCCGGAGTTCAGCCGGTGGCATCCTCGTGGGCGGCGTGCGCGCCGACGCCCACCACCCCGGCGACCAGCGCATGGTCAACAGGGACATCACGATCAGCAACAACCGCATCCACGACCTCGGGGCGGACCACCGGGGCATCGTCTCCGTCCTGACCACGTACGTCACGAACAGCACCGTCGCCCAGAACGAGGTCTACAACATGCCGTACTCCGGCATGTCGATCGGGTTCGGCTGGGGTGCCAACGACGCGGGCGGCAGTAACCACTACGCGGGCCGCGGCCTGTACAACTACCAGCCGCGCTACACGACGCCGACCACCGCGTCCAACAATCGGCTCGTCGGCAACTACATCCACGATGTCATGCAGCAGATGAACGACGGTGGCTGCATCTACACGCTCGGATGGAACCCGAGCGCGCTGATCAGCCGGAACCACTGCCTGCGGACCAACGGACACTTCGGGTTGTACTTCGACGAGGGCTCGAAGTACTACAAGGCCGACAACAATGTCTTCTCGAGCACCGGTACGTGGGCGACAGCCAACTACTGGGGTGGCGAGAACATGGGGAACTGGACCGTCACCAACAACTGGTCGACCAACGGCAGTACGAACGTGACCAACGGGGACCGCGGCAACGTGGTGTCCGGTAATGCCACGGTCACCAATGGCAACTGGCCTTCCGGTGCCCAGGACGTGATCGCGTCCGCCGGACCGAAGGACACCACCCCGCCGCCGACAACGGCTCGGGAGATCGTGGGCGCGCAGTCCGGCCGCTGTCTGACCGTCCCCGGCGCCGGCACCACCAACGGCACCCAGACCCAGCTCCAGGACTGCACCGGCGCGGCCGGCCAGACCTGGACCCACACCATCGGCAAACAACTGACCGTCCACGGCGACAAATGCCTCGACGCCAGCGGAAGCGGCACCACCAACGGCACCCCCGTCATCATCTGGGACTGCAACGGCCAGAACAACCAGCAGTGGAACGTCAACCCCAACGGCACCATCACCGGCGTCCAGTCCGGACTCTGCCTCGACGCCAACGCCGGCGGCACCGCCAACGGCACCAGGATCATCCTCTGGTCCTGCAACGGCGGCACCAACCAGCAGTGGGCACTGCGATAGCGGCACCGACGCCCCTCCGCTCCTTCGGGACAGGAGCGGAGGGGCGGCAGCGGGCCCCGAGTGGGGTACGGGCCGGGTACGGGCCCCCGCCGCGCCTCGGTGGATCCGCGGATCCGTGGACACCTGCGGAATGCGGCGGCACGCCACCGCCGGCCCCTGCCCCTCGTCGCGTGGGCCCCTGGACACCAAGCCGGTGACTCCGGTCCTGTCCGGTTGTTCAGCGGGGTGCGCCCGGACCCGGACGGGTGAAGTGGCAACAGCACCGGCACAGCCGGCGTCTCCGCCCACCAGCGAGCTGCACGCCGATGCTCTGCCATCTCGACCACAACGGCTCTTGCACGGAGATCCGTCGGAAGGGCCCTAACGCCGCAGCCGGGTCGGCTCGCCCGGCCCGCTGCGGCGCACCACCCATGCCTCGGTGATGTGGGTGAACATCGCCTCGGCCGCACCCTTGGGGTCGTGCCCGGCGATCCGCTCGTAGATGCGCCGATGGCCCTGGTTGGACGCGACGCACAGGGCGCGGCCGGTTCGGCCCATGTAACGGGCGGAGTCGATGACCTGGCGCTCCAGCGAACGGACCACGGCACGGCCGATGCGGTTGCCCGACGCCTGCATCACGGTGTCGTGGAACGCCCTGTCCTCTTCGTGGTACGAAGCGGGGTCGTCGACGAGCTCATCCATCCGCTCCACCAGACCGCGGAGCCGGTCGATCACCTCCGCGCTCGCCAGGCGGGCGGCGACGTTGGCCATGTCGGACTCCAGCACGCGGCGGGTCGCGACGAGGTGATCGAGGATGGCCAGGCTCTCGTCCTCGGCGATGGACGCGCCGAGGACCAGTTCGTCGAGCATGTTCCACATCGTCGGCGGGGTGACCATCGTGCCGGCGCCTTGGCGGACCTGCACCAGCCCCTTCTCCTGAAGGATCTTCACCGCCTCGCGCACCACGGTGCGGCTGACCGAGAAGGTCGCGCAGAGCACGGGCTCAGGGGGCAGTGGCGAACCGGACGGATGGACTCCACGGACGATCCGCTCCACCAGCTCAGCCGTGACCGCCGCGGCAAGGTTCGCCGGGCGCCGACTCCAGGCGGGGACCTCGGAGGCCCCTGCGGATGACTGCGGTACTGCCGTCATGACACCCCCCGGGACCCGCCGTGCCACGGATTCCGGCCCACTATACGGCATCCGGTTGACGTCATACGTCATACGAGTTACATACGTCATACGAGTTGCGTTCCTCCTCAACCTCAACTGCCGGACGGCCGGCCACCTCAGGAGAGTGGGGCAGCAATGAAGCACCGAACACCGTGGTCGGCGATCGTGGTCGCCGGGCTCGTCGTCCTAGCCGGGTGCGGAAGCGCCTCCGATCCGGATGCGACGTCAGGTGGTTCGAAGGGCAGGCTCGTCGTCTGGGACTGGAAGTCCGGCGACGCCACAGCGTCCTCCTACGTCAAGAAGGCCAAGGCCGACTTCGCCGAGCGGCATCCCGGTGTGACGGTCGAGTTCGTCGCGCAGCCGTTCGAGCAGTACTACACCCTGCTCGGGGCCGCCATCCAAGCCGGCAAGGGGCCGGACGTCATGCTCTTCAACGGCGGCGGGCAGATCCGTGACCGCGCGGACTCCCTTCTGCCGCTGGACGAGTACGTCCGTGACGACAAGAAGCGGCTGGCCGGGTGGGAGGCCTTCACCGAGGACGGCAAGACCTACGCCGCTCCGGTGACCTTGCAAGGTCACCCGATCTACTACAACAAGTCGCTCTACCGGAAGGCGGGCCTGGACCCGGAGCATCCGGCCACCAGCTGGAACGAGTTCGTCGCCAACTGCCGGACCGTCACCAGGGCGACCGGTGCCAGGTGCTTCGCGCAGGGCAACAAGGAAGGCATCGGTATCCAGTTCTTCCTGTCCGGGCTCGGCTCGGGCGTCCTGTCGCCCAAGGAGTACGACGACTGGATCGCCGGCGAGCGAGACTGGTCCGCGCCGGCGGTCAAGCGGGTCTTCTCGCTCTGGAAAGAGGCCGACGACAAAGGCCTCAACAACGACGGGGCGAACTCGACGGCGATGTTCAACGACGCGTTCGCGGTGTTCCAGTCCGACAAAGCCGCCCACGTCATCGGGTTGATGTCGGACATCGGGCACTGGAAGGACTTCGCCGAATTCCTCGACGCCACCGATATCGGCGTCATGAAGCCGCCGGTCGTCACAGCCGGCGCCAGGCCGAGCCTTCCCTACGACGGCGGCATCGGCTACGCCGTCGCGAAGTGGACCAAGGATCCCAAGGCCGCCGCCGACCTGGTGCGCTCACTGACCTCGACCGACGCACTGAAGTCGTTCCACGCCGACGCGGGCGCGATCGCGGCCGACCGCACCGTGGACGTCTCGAGCGGTGGCCCAGCCGTCGCCACCATCGTCTCCGAGATCGACCGTGGCAAGCCCGCGCTGCACGTGGCCCTGCCGTCCAAGACAGTCGACCTGATGGGGCGCCTGTCCCAGCAGCTGCTCAGCGGATCGGTCACGGTCGACGCGGCGGTGAAACAGCTGGCAGCATCCGACCAGGCGGGCTGAGGCCATGTCACCCATGGGTTCGCCGGTCCGTGCCGCTCAAGCAGGGCGGACCGACGGGGCGCGAGCAGGCGAGACGGCAGCCGGCCGCGGCCCTGCGTCGACAACTCCGCGAGTCAAGAACGGCCGGCGCGCCGAACGCCTCGCCCCCTACGTCCTGATCGCTCCCGCCGTCCTGATCATCGTGGCGCTCCGGCTCTGGCCACTGGGACTGGGTGTCAGCTTCTCCTTCACCGGCGACGGCGAACGCAACGGCGCCCCGGTGGGGTTCGACAACTACGCGGAGCTCATCGACGACCCGCTGTTCCGCACCGCGCTGCGCAACGTCGGATGGCTGGTGCTGCTGCTGCCGGTCGCGGTCGCGATCCCGGGACTGCTCGCCACCTTCATCTACCTGCGAGTGCCGGGACATCCGTTCTTCCGGAGCGTCTACTTCTTCCCGGCTGTGCTCTCACCGGTGATCGTCGGTGCCATCTTCAACCTGCTCCTGGCGTTCGACGGTCCGCTGAACGCCCTGCTCGGCAGCTCGGGAATCGGCCCGGTCGACTGGCTCGGCGATCCCGACGTGGCCATCTTCTCCGTCGTCGGCGTACACATCTGGGCGACGGCAGGGATGGCGCTGGTGGTGTTCCTGGCCGGGTTCGCGACCCTGGACCCCGCACTTCTGGACGCCGCCCGGGTCGACGGCGCCTCGCTCGCGCGGATGATCTGGCACGTCATCATCCCGGGTCTGACCCGCACCATCCAGTTCGTCGTCGTCACCACGATGATCGGGATGCTGACCTCGATGTTCGGGCTGCTCTACGTCATGACCAGTGGTGGCCCGGAAGGCTCGACCTACCTGCCGGAGTACTACATCTGGATTCAACAGGGGCAGATGAGCCGCCCGGCGCTCGCGTCGGCCGCGTCCACAGTTCTCTTCCTCGTCATGCTGGTCGTGGGCCTGCTGCAGGTCGGCCTGCTGCGCCGGGCGGGGAGGGAGGACTGATGTCCCGCCCGGGGCCGAGCAGATGGCTGGTCGCCGTGCCGATGGCGCTCCTCGCCCTGGCGACGGTCTACCCGCTGTTGTTCACCGCCAACGTCGCGATGAAGACCCGCCGGGAGTACATCCTCGACCGGTTCTCCCTGGCGAGCACCTTGCGGTGGGACAACCTCAGCACCGCGTGGAACAGCGTCGGCATGGGGCGCTACTTCCTCAACTCCGTGATCGTGGTGGCCTGCGCCGTGGGGCTGCTCCTGCTCATCGGGTCCATGGCCGGGTTCGCGCTGGCCCAGGTGCGGTTCCGTGGGTCCTCCGCGCTGGCTGTGGTCTGCCTCGCGGCACTGTTCGTCCCGTTTCAGGTGATCATGGTGCCGCTGGCCAGGATCATGGCCGACGGCGGTCTCATCGACACCTATCCGGGGCTGATCCTCGCGTACGTCGCGCAGTTCCTGCCGTTCACCGTCTTCCTGATGACCAGCTACTACCGCGCGGTGCCCACCGAACTCGTCGACGCCGCACGGATCGACGGAAACACCCTGTACGGCGTCTACCGGCGCATCATGCTGCCGATGGGTGCTCCGGCACTGCTGTCGGTGGGCATCCTCGACGCGCTGTTCTGCTGGAACGACGTGCTCATCGCGCTGCTGATGATGCCGTCGGCCGACCATCGCACCCTGATGGTGGGCATCACTTCCCTGCGCGGCCAGTACTCCGCCGACATCCCCACCTTCGCCGCGGGTGTCCTGATCGCCGGGCTGCCCGTGTTGGTGACCTACCTGTTCCTGCAGCGCCAGATCGCTGACAGCGTGACGGCCGGCGCGACGAAGGGCTGACGCATGCGCATCACCGGGTACAGAACCCTGACGACGACGCAGCAATGGGGCCGATCCGTCGGTGACGCCAACGGCGTCCACGGCGACGGCGTCGTGCCCGTGCCGGTCGTCATCGTCGAGACCGATGAGGGGATCACCGGAGTCGGTCTGGGACCGCACGTGGAAGCCGAGGTGATCTTCGCCGCCATCGACGGCCAGGACCCGCGCGCCGTGACCGCCCTCTACGACCGCATGCTGCGGCACACCTTCAAAGCCGGGCATGCCGGCGTGGTGTTCGGCACGATCGGCGCGTTCGACACGGCGTTGTGGGACATCAAGGCACAGGCCGTGGGAGAGCCGCTGTGGCGGTTGCTCGGCGGCAACGACCGCATGGTCCACGCCTACGCCTCCGGACTGGACATCGGCCTCACCGACGACGAACTCGTCGCCACCTACCAGGCCTACGCCGAACGCGGGCTGAGGGCGGCGAAGCTCAAGGGCGGCCTGGACATCGAGCGTGACCGGCACCGGCTGCTCCTCGTACGCGAGGTACTGACCGAGGCCGCGCACGGGACCCGGCCAGGGCTCATGCTGGATGCCAACGAGTCCTGGAGCCGCAAGCAGGCGGTACGCCACGTCGGTGAACTGGAACGCACACTCGACCTGACCTGGATCGAGGAGCCGGTCCGGCGCTGGGACGCCGACGGCCTGGCCGCTGTCAGCCGTGGCGTACGGACGGCGGTCGCCAGTGGCGAGAACCTCACCGGCCTTGAGCAGTTCCGCCCGCTGATCGCGGCGGGAGGCGTCGACATCGTCCAGACGGCCGCGGTCTGGGGGGTCACCCACTTCCTGCGCGTCGCCGCGCTGGCGCACGCCCACGACCTGCCGGTCAGCCCGATCGGCAACACGCCTGTCGCGCTGTTGCACGCCGCGACGTCGGTGCCCAACCACCTCGTCAGCGAACTACAGAACCTGCGGCCGCCGATCGGCGTCGCGATGGACCTGCACGTCGAGGACGGAGCCTTCGTCCTCGGCGACACACCGGGCCTGGGCATCCGCGTCGACGAGACGGTGATGACCGCGGCCCGTCAGCGAACGGCACACGCACCCGACGGACCGCACATACGGCCGGAGCACGCCGGCCGACGGCTGCTCGCGGTCACCCCTGGACCATGCCGATCCACCGCGGAAGGGACGTTCGACACCATGGGAATGGAGGATCGATGAACGCGGTTGTCCACCGCGGGGCCCGCGCCCACGAGACCGAGATCCGGGTCGACGAGGCGCCGGCCCCTGCGAAGAAGCGGGGCGGACGCGGCGTCAGCACCGTCGCGCCGGGCCGCGTCGCCACCGGCAAGACCGAGGCCTTACGCACGGACCCCCGGCGCGACCGGGCGATCCCCGGCCGGATCCCGGCCGGTCGGCGGAGCCGCGCCGACGATCTCGCCGGAGCCACGGTGCCCCTCGCCTCCACGGCGCCGGACGGTGTCAACGGCATCGTTCCTCCCGTCGACGGTGGACGGCCGGGGCGATGACGGCCCGCCCAGCATTACCCGCCGGCCGCGCCCGAGTCGATCGTGCGAGCGAACCCGAGGGTGGCGACGTGCGCGGCGCCTGCGGCGGCCCTGCCCGAGGTGGCGTGTACGGGCTCATGGTGCGAGCCGGTCGAGCCGACGAGACGAGCATGGTCGTCGCCGCACAGGCCGGCGATCCACGAGCGCTCGACGACCTGGCCGCGATGTACCTGCCTCTGGTGTACGCGATCGTGCGCAGGGCTCTGGGTGAGCCCGCGGACGTCGACGACGTGGTGCAGGAGACGATGCTGCGGGCACTCCCCGAGCTGCGCACGTTGCGCACCCCGGAGTGCTTCCGGCCCTGGCTGGCCACGATCGCGACACGACAGATCAGCACCCATCTGCACCGGCGGCACGCGGACGCCGAACGGACGGCCCCCCTCGACGAGTTGACCGACCCGCCGGACGCCGACACCGAGAACCTCGCCCTGATCCACGTCGAGCTGTCCGCTCATCGCCGAAAGACCGTACGCGCCAGTCGATGGCTCGACCCGGACGCCCGGGCGTTGCTGTCGCTGTGGTTGCTGGAGACCGCGGGCCGGCTCACGAGGCCGGAGCTCGCGGCGGCGCTGGGAACGAGCGTGGCCCACGCGGGTGTGCGCGTCCAGCGGATGCGCAACCAGCTGGAGCTGAGCCGGTCACTCGTGGCGGCGCTGGAAGCAGGCCCCCGGTGCCCACGGTTGACCGCCGTGCTGGGGGGCTGGGGCGGCGTACCGAGCGCGCTGTGGCGCAAGCGCATCACCCGGCACACCCGATCCTGCGCGGACTGTGTCCGGGCCGCCGACGAACTGGTGCCCCTCGACCGGCTGGTCGTCGCCCTGGCGCTGCTCCCCGTCCCGCCGGCGCGGTCCGCCACGGTGCTCGACAGACCCGCGCTCGCCGGGGCTACCGCGAATGCGGTCGTGACAGGAGCAGAGTCGGGAGGAGCCGAGTCGGCCGAGGCCGGCTCCGGGTCGGATGCCGGCGTCAGGGCTGGGTTGCTCGGCCAACTCGTCTGAGAGCCGTTCGAGTCGGCAACCCGAGTCCACGTGTTCGGCTTCGGCGCCGTGTTTTTCGGCACTACGGGGACTGTGACTGTTCAAGTCGGCCGTCGATAACGAAAACTGCCGTGATTCACATGCGTCCGTCTCTCCGAAATCGCCCTCGAAATGGTTATGAGGAGTGGTCGTCAACGGTCCCGATTCTCCGGTTGGTTGCACAACGGCTCAGGCCCACATATGCCGACGTTTCCCTCTTGAATGGACCATGATGATCTGTCAGTCTTCTAGTCGTCGACGTGGAACGTACTCCCTCTCATGGCCTGTGAAAGCGGAAGTCGAAAGCAATCTGGAATGCTGGCACTGAAACGGTGAGATGGCTCCGACTTCGAAAGGTGCCGGTGATGAAAGAATTCGTGCACTCGGCTGATCCACGGCGGCGGCCCCCGGGCCCGAGCGACCCTGTTTCCCGCTGTCAGCCGGGGCTGGCCGCGGCTTGCACGCTGCCGCGTGAAAGTGCGTGACGTTCTCGGGCCCGGTGTAAACCCGGGACTCGGCCACGAAAAAGCCATCCGGGCCGGGTGACGACCAGGCCGTGCCGTTGAACCCGTGCCAGTTGCAGTTCCTGTACCAGGACATGGCCCTCACGCCGACGGCGACTGCGTCACCCTGCCGTGGCGGACGGGGCTACTCACCCGGACCGACTCCACCTGCTGACCGGATATTTGGGCGAAGCCGGGGAGCAGGGCTTTCCAGGCGCCACGGCAGCGGTATGACGCTGACATGCCCGCTGCGCGAGCGATCTGGGAGGGGCCGGCGCGGAGAGGGCAAGCTCCGCGCCGGCTCGGCCGGCTGCCGGCAGGCGGCCGACGTCAAGATCCTGCACGCGGACATCGCCGCGGGTGAGACAGCGTACGGCGCTGTGCGAGCCGGTGGGCTTCGGATTGCGTTCGACATCGGACACCGCCGATGCCTGGAGCCGTTGCCGGCACTCGACCGCGTCGCGGACGTGGCGGGGCACCTGGTCCAGGTGCGGATCGACGACAGGCGTCGAGGAACGCACGAGCACCTGGAGGTGGGCGACGGCGGGATCGGCTTCCCCCGGCGACCTACCCCTGGGAGGACTGTTTCCGCGCGCTGAACGCGATCGGCTACGACGGGCCGATCGCGGTCGAGTGGGAGGACGCCGGCATGGACCGACTGAGCGGAGTGCCGAGGCGCCGGCGCTCGTTCGGAAGCCGGTGCAGGGCCGGTCATCCCGACGGTGGCCGGCCTGCGGCTCGTCGGAGAAGACAGCGGACGGCCGTCGTCTTCGTCACCGGCGGTCCGCCATCACCAGAGTCAGTGACCTGCTCCAGCCCGTGAAGGGAGAACGACATGTCCGAAGTGACACGCAGACGGTTTCTCGCCGCCGGGGCGGCGGCTGGAGCAGGGATCGTGCCGGGTGGCTGGGGCGCCGCCGCCAGGAGCGGCTCGGCCGCGCCGCCGGAGGTTCTGGCCGCCGACGATCTCGCCCTGTGGTACGACAAGCCGGCCGGCGCGGACTGGCTGCGGGCACTGCCGATCGGCAACGGACGCCTCGGCGCGATGGTGTTCGGCAACGTCGACACCGAACGGCTGCAGCTCAACGAGGACACCGTCTGGGCCGGCGGTCCGTACGACTCCGCCAACACGCGCGGCGCCGCCAACATCGCGGAGATCCGGCGACGGGTCTTCGCGGATCAGTGGGGGCCGGCGCAGGATCTGATCAATCAGACGATGCTGGGCAGCCCGTCCGGACAGCTTGCCTACCAGCCGGTCGGAAGCCTTCTGCTCTCCTTCGGCAGCGCCACCGGCGCGTCGCAGTACCACCGGACGCTCGACCTCACCACCGCCACGGCCCTCACGACCTACGTGCAGAACGGCGTGCGGTACCGACGTGAGGTGTTCGCCGGCGCACGGGACCAGGTGATCGTGGTCCGGCTGACGGCCGACCGGGCCGGCTCCATCACCTTCAGTGCCACGTTCGACAGTCCCCAACGGACCACGGTGTCCAGCCCGGACGGGGCCACGATCGCCCTGGACGGCACCTCCGGCACCATGGAGGGCATCGCCGGACGGGTCCGGTTCCTCGCCCTGGCGCACGCCGCCGTGACGGGCGGCACGGTCAGCAGCTCGGGCGGCACGCTACGGGTCTCCGGCGCCACCAGCGTGACGGTGCTGGTGTCGATCGGCTCCAGCTACGTCGACTTCCGCGACGTCGACGGCGACTACCGGGGGATCGCGCGGAGCCACCTCGACGCTGCTCGCGACGTCGGCATCGACGAACTGCGCTGTCGGCACCGTGCCGACCATCAGGAGCTGTTCGACCGGGTGTCGGTCGATCTGGGACGTACGACGGCGGCCGACCAGCCGACCGACGTACGGATCGCGCAGCACGCGCAAGTGAACGACCCACAGTTTTCTGCTTTGTTGTTCCAGTTCGGCCGGTATCTGCTCATCTCGTCCTCGCGGCCGGGCACTCAGCCGGCGAACCTGCAGGGCATCTGGAACGACCAGATGGCCCCGTCCTGGGACTCGAAGTTCACCCTCAACGCCAACCTGCCGATGAACTACTGGCCCGCCGACACGACGAACCTGTCCGAATGCTTCCTCCCGGTCTTCGACATGATCGACGACCTGACGGTGACCGGCGCCCGGGTGGCCAAGGCGCAGTACGGGGCCGGTGGTTGGGTGGCACATCACAACACCGACGCGTGGCGGGGCGCCTCGGTCGTCGACGGAGCGCAGTGGGGGATGTGGCAGACCGGCGGCGCATGGCTGGCCACCCTGATCTGGGACCACTACCTGTTCACCGGTGACACCGACTTCCTCCGCTCGAACTATCCGGCCCTGAAGGGCGCCGCCCAGTTCTTCCTCGACACCCTGGTCGCCCACCCGACGCTCGGACACCTGGTCACCAACCCGTCGAACTCTCCGGAGCTTCCTCACCATACGAACGCCACCGTCTGCGCGGGGCCCACCATGGACAACCAGATCCTGCGCGACCTTTTCAACAGCGTCGCCCGCGCCGCCGAAACCCTCGGCGTGGACGCGACCTTCCGCGCTCAGGCACTGGCGGCCCGGGACCGGCTGCCCCCGACACGGGTCGGCTCCAGGGGCAATGTCCAGGAGTGGCTGGCCGACTGGGTGGAGACCGAGCGGAATCATCGGCACGTCTCCCACCTGTACGGTCTGCATCCGAGCAACCAGATCACCAAGCGCGGGACACCTCAGTTGCACGAGGCCGCACGGCGGACGCTGGAACTGCGCGGTGACGACGGGACGGGATGGTCGCTCGCGTGGAAGATCAACTTCTGGGCGCGGATGGAGGACGGAGCCCGGGCCCACAAGCTGATCCGGGACCTGGTGCGCACGGACCGGCTCGCGCCCAACATGTTCGACCTGCACCCACCGTTCCAGATCGACGGCAACTTCGGCGCCACCTCGGGCATCGCGGAGATGCTGTTGCACAGCCACAACGGCGAGCTGCACGTGCTGCCGGCGCTGCCTGCCGCCTGGCCCACCGGGCGTGTGAGCGGACTGCGCGGCCGCGGCGGATACACCGTCGGCGCCGAGTGGAGCAGCGGCCGGATCGAGTTCGTCGTCACCCCCGACCGAACCGGTGCCGTCCGGGTGCGCAGCCGGATCTTCGCCGGCGATTTCACGCTGCGGGACGATGCGAGCGGCGAGCCGGTCCAGTCGAAGCGGATCGAGGCCGATCTCATCGAGTTCACCGGCCGGGCCGGCAACACCTACCGCGCGTCCGCACTCAGGTCGGGGCCGGTGGAGGCCGGCGTGGCGTATCGGCTGGTGGCCCAGCACAGCGGCAAGGCTGCCGACATCAGTGGCGCGTCCACGGCCGCGGGTGCGCTGCTGGTCCAGTGGCAGATCACCGCCGGTCTCAACCAGCACTTCGCGTTCCTGCCCTCCGACGGCGGACACTACAAGATCCGGGTCGGGCACAGTGGTCTGGTCCTGCACGCGGCCGGCAGCGGCAGCGGCGCCGACGTCACCCAGCAGCCGGATGCCGACGCCACAGGCCAGCAGTGGCGGATGGTCGACCACGGTAGTGGCGTGATCAGTCTGGTCAACCGACTCAGCGGCCTCGCCCTGGACGTGTGGGGGGCCTCGACCGCCGACGGAGCCCGCATCTCCCAGTGGGCGGCCTCCGGGAGCACCAACCAGCGATTCCAGCTCCACCGCATCTAGAGATCATCAGCGGTTGAGGCGGGGGCGGGGTTCGGGCCCGGTCTCGGCGATGAGGGCCCTCGAAGAGGCTGGGGCGGCACTGCACCCGTTCGGAGGGCCGTGATCCATGCACTCCTTTCTATGGACTGAGGTGATTTTGGAGCTTTTGGTGCCACGGCCGCCGCAACCCGCCGCACCCACCTCGCTCTCGGCGGCCACTGCTCCACCTCGGCGAAGCAGTCGCCGTCAGTGACACCGTCAGGCAACCTCGACAGCCCCGGATGAGCCGACGGCGTTCGCCGTGGGCCTACGGGCGCGACGAAAGAGGGGTGCGGTGTTCCTGTGCGGCCGTAGGCCGGCCGGCCCGGTGTTGCGCATGATCCGGGCGACTTTCTCATGGCTGGCCAACTCGTCTGTCGCGCGTGGTTCGGCGGTGATCCCGGGGGGCGTCGCAGATGCCGAACTCGGTGCTCGGCGCTGTCGAGTCGGCATGTCGGCAGTCGCCGATTCCCTTTCGGTGGTCATGCGCTGGGCGGCATAAAAATCCACCCTGACTACGCCTTGCCAACGTGTGATCACAAGGGGAATGCTGATGCGCGGCAGATTCTTGAAAGTTGTACGACCATCGCTCTACGGGTGTGGAAGTGACGGCGGGATGCGAGAACGGGGCACACGATTTCGGTCAAGGCGACGGTCGTTGGCCGGTGTCCACACATGACCACGGTCATCCACGAGATGAACTTCCCGCTGAGCCGCGACGGCATCACGGGCGTGACCACGGTGGCCGTCGGAGCGTCAGGTCTCGACTCGCCGAGCCGATCGAGCGCGCCCCTGCGACTGGAGTCGCGCTCGGGTGTGGATACCGCGGTCCCCGACATCGACCCCTTGGCCTCGCCGCGCCTCGGCGGATTCGGAGGCGAGGTCCTTCGGCGCGGAGCGAAGGCATGAGCACGCAAGCCCCGGTGAACCAAGCACGGCAGCGGTACGGGACCCCGCGACTTTCACCGTCACCGGGGCCGCCGTTCGGGAGTTGCTGTCCAGCCGCGCGAGATCTTTCCCGGGGTGCCCGACAGTCTCCCGGCCTCCCGGCCCGACGCGACCGAGTGCTGGGCGCGGCGCCACGCGCTCGCCCCGTGCGGGCCGGAAGTCCTCGACACGGCCGGCCTCCGCCCGGTCACCGGGGCAGTGGTCCTGGTCGGTCGCACGGGCGTCACCCGCGGATCACGCGGCGGGCCCGGACGACGGCACGCGGCAGCGAACGGGTGGCAGGCGGACCGCCCGGCTGCTGTCTGTGCGGGAAGCGGCGAATGCCTCCACCAAGGGCCTCTTCCCGGACGCCTCGCACTGCCCCCGGAACCGCCCGCACGCTCCGGCGGAACATCGCCCTCGCCAGAGTACGGACGCGCGGTTCGCCGGAGGGCTACGGCTGCCCGTGCACAACATCCACGCGGGCCGGTCCGAGGGACTCGGCGTGCCCTGACCGAGAACGGTCCGCACAAGCGTGACAAGGCGAGCCGTTCGCTGAGGCGGTTCGCCACCCTCTTTTTTCTACCGATACGGAGGAATGAATCATGCGTATTCTCGTCGCCGGGGCCACCGGAGTGATCGGACACCCCCTGGTGGGAGCGCTGCGGGCACGGGGCCACGAGGTGAGCGCGCTGGTACGCCACGAGTCACGGGAGCGGGCCCCGGAGGCGGACAGCGTCGTGAGCGCCGACGCCCTCGACCGCGAGGCCCTGCTGTCGGCGGTGTCGGCCGTTCGCCCCGAGGTGGTGGTCCATCAGATGACGGCGCTGCGCCTGCTGGGCGACGACCCGGTGGCGGCCTTCGCCCAGACCGCGCGGCTGCGTACCGAGGGCACCGCCAACCTGATTGCGGCGGCCCGGGCGGCCGGTGCGCGACGGCTGGTCGCGCAGTCCGTCGCCTTCGCGGCCGCCCCGGCCGAGGAACCGGTCCTCGACGAGGACGCACCGTTGTACCTGGACGCACCCGATCCCGGCTGGGCCGCCACCGTACGGGCGATCGCCGAGTTGGAGCGGCTGACTCTGAACAGCGAGCCGCTCGCCGGTACGGTCCTGCGGTACGGCACGCTGTACGGCCCCGGCACCATGTACGCCCGCGACGGCGGGGCAGCCCAGGCGGTACGGGCCGGACAGCTCCCGCTGCCCGGGAACGGCACCGGGATCACGTCGTTCCTGCATGTGGAGGACGCCGTGGGAGCCACGGTCGCCGCCGTCGAGTCGGAGGTCGCCGGGGTGTTCCATGTGACGGACGACGACCCGGCCCCGGCCGCACAGTGGCTGCCGCACTACGCCCGGGCGCTGGGCGGCCCGGCCCCTCGTACGCTCCCGGACGACCTCGCGCCGCGGCTGCTCGGCTGGTTCCTGGCCCATCAGCTCACCGCCGCGCACGGCGCGGCCAATGACCGGGCCCGTACGGCTCTGGGCTGGAAGCCGCTGCGGCCGAGCTGGCGCGAGGGACTGGGCCAGGAATGACCGGCACGGTCCGGGGCGGCACCAAGCTCCGCTCCGACGCAGTGAATTGAAGCGACCATCCAATGAGAAGTGGAAATGTGAACCCGATCACCACGTTACGCCCACCCGCCGACACCATGGAGCGGTACCGCAAGGAGGGCTTCTGGCGGGCCGACACCATCCTGGACGACCTGGCGCGGTGGCGTGCCGAGACTCCCGACGCCCCTGCCCTCCTCGTGTCGGAGGCCGACCGGGGCCTCATGCAGATGAGCTACGCGCGGTACGCCGAGTACGTGGACCGCTTCGCCGGCGCGTTGCACGCGCTGGGCGTGCGCAGCGGTCACGTCGTCGCGATGCAGGTGCCGAACGTCTGGCAGGTAGGACCGCTGCTCCTGGCCTGCGCCCGGCTCGGGGCCGTCGCCGCACCCATCATGTGCGCCTTCCGCCCCCGTGAGCTGGAGCGGATGCTCCGCCGACTGGACGCCGTCGTCTGCGTGACCATCGACCGGTGGGACGACTTCGAACACGCCGCGGCGCTGGCCGACATGGCACCCCGGCTGCCCGCACTGCGCCACCGCGTGGTGCTCGGTGAGCGAACCGCCGACGGGGACGACGGGGAAGTCGACTTCCGCGAGTTCTTCGAGCACACGGAGCACGGCACCCTCCCGGATCCGTCCGTGGTGGACCCGGACCGGATCGCCCTGGTGCTGTTCACCTCCGGTACCTCCGGGGAGCCGAAGGCCGTACTGCACACCCTCAACACCCTGTACGCCTGGTACGCCCCCGTCGCGGCCGCCGACGGCATCGGCCCGCACAGCCGCGTCTACTCACCGAACGCGGCGACGCACATCGTCGGCCTCACCATGGGGATCTTCATGCCGCTGCACCGCGGGGGGTGCGCGGTCATGACGGACCGCTGGGCGCCGGAGGCCATCGTCCCCTTCCTGGCCAAGGCCCGGGTCACCTGGATGGTCATCGTCCCGGTCCACCTCTCCGCGCTGATCGACGCGATGGAACGCACCTCGCGGCGACTGGACACCGTGCGCATCATCCGCGCGGGAGGCACCACGGTCCCGCAGCCGCTGTTCAGGCGGGTGACGGAGACCTTCGGAATCCCCTTGGACGTGGGCTGGGGCATGACGGAGGGCGCCAACACCTTCACCCGCGCCGGAGAGCACCCGGACCTGGCCGGACGCACGGTCGGGCGTTGCGCACCGGGTCATGAGATCGACCTGCGGGCCGACCACCCGATCAGCGACGACCGACCCGGGCGTCTCTTCGTGCGCAGCCCTTCGCTGTGCCTGGCCACCTGGGGCCGGGACGACGGCCGTTTGACCGTGCTGGCCGAGCACGACGACGGCTGGTACGACACCGGTGACCTCGCGGCGCCGGACGGCCACGGCGGCATCCGGCTCCACGGCCGTGCCGAAGACCGGATCGGCGTCATCATGATCCCGGTCAGCGATGTGGAGTCGGCACTGCTGGACCACCCCGACGTACGGGATGTCGCCCTGGTCGGCTACCCGGACGGCCACGGCGGCGAACTCGCCTGCGCGGTCGTCGTCCCGGGGGAGCGGACGCCCACCCTCGAAGGCCTGCGCGACTGGCTCGGCGGGCTCGGCATGAGCGAATGGTGCCTGCCCTCCCACCTGGAACTCCTGCCCCAACTCCCGCGCAACGAGACCGGCAAGGTGCGGAAGAACCTGCTCCGGGGACGGCTCCAGGTCCGCTCGGACTGACCAAGAGGTCCGGGTCGCCCGGGAGACCATCCCCGGGCGACCCGACTGTCCGGCCCTGGGCCGACCCTGCGTGGGTTCGCCTCGGTCAGAGGAGAACGCGGAGGGGCTGTGGCCCTGGCCCGCCGTGAGGCGACAGAAGCGACTCGCTCCCTGCTGCCAAGGGCCCGGATCCAGAACTCCCGCACGGACCCGGGCCCTTGATCGCGCTGGTGCCGTGAAACCGCGGCCGAGGCGGCGGACCAGCCCTTGGGCGCGAGCCCGCGCATCAGGTCACCGCACGACCGCGGTACCGCACTCTGCTGAAGCCGTACCGCTCGAGTACTAGGACGCCCGGCGGGCCGTGGTGACGAAGAAGGTCGCCGTCGCGGTGAAGGCGTTCCGGCGCGAGAGATCGCTCAGGTCGTCCTTCCACCGCGCCGCCTCGTCCTCGCTGACGACGCCTTGGGTGAGCGCCGCCGTCAGGGCCGGCTCCAGCACCACGCCGAACGCGGACGCGTGGTCGTTCAGCGCCGCCATGATGGGAACGACCTCGATGTCGGTGAAGCCCGCGTCGGCGAGGTGGGAGGCGCTGCGGGTGCCGGAGTGGGGATTCGGGACGGCTGAACAGAACGCGTGCTTGACCGCCTCGGTCGTCTCGGGGATCCGTGAACTCACCACCATCGACCCGAGATCGGGGTCCGCGAGAACGATGGTCCCGCCCGGCCTCAGCACCCTGCGGGCCTCGGACAGTGCCTCGGCGGGATCGCCGAAGTGGAGGAAGGTCCGCTCGGACCGATACCACGACAGTTCACCGTCCTCGAACGGCAACTCGAAGGCGCTGCCTTGGACGAAGCGGCAGTCCGGGAACCTGGCCAGAGCCGCGTCGACCATGGCCTGGCTGCTGTCGACCCCCACGGCGTCCTTTCCGAGCCGTGCGAGATCCGCTACGGCGCGGCCGGCGCCGCACCCGACGTCGGTTCCCTTGCCCTCGGCGGTCTTCAGGGCGCGGTAGGTGGCCTCCCGCACCGCGTGACCGCTCTCGCTCTCCTCCATCTTCCGCAGATAGGCGATGAAGTCCTCGGGGACGTCGGACGAGTCGACGTCGTGGAAGCGTGCGGCAAGGCTCTCGGCCGTGCGTGGTCCGGTGGTGTCCACGTGCTGCTGTCTCCCGTCGGGGGATGGCTGATGTGTGCGTGCGAGTGCCGTTTGTTGAAAGTCAAAGCAGAGTAACAGTAGGGGAGTTGGGGATCGTGAGTACGGCAATCACTGCCGTGGCTGCCGTCCGGGTTCGTCGTCGGCGCGGTCAGTCGGCGCGCCCGGTATGTGCCTCCAGCCCACCGTCGCCCAGCCCGGTGAACCCCGCAGACCTTGGGTCGGCTGGCCCTCGCCCGCACCGACGGCCTGAGACCGATCGAAGGATGCGTCCTGCCCGACCGACATCGAACGGTTGGCACGGCAACTCACCAGCCCGTCAGCAGCAGATGGTTGAGGAGCAGGCTCAGGGCCGCCTGAGCCGTCAGCCAGACGCGGGGGCGGTCGAGGAAGGCGCCTGCGGCGAGCAGCCACATCGCGAACGGCAGCCAGATCCGTTCCGTCTCCGCCTTGCTCATCCCGGACAGGTCGGCGATGAGCAGCATGAGCAGGGCCGCGCACAGCAACACCCCCATGCGGCGCTCGGCGGCGGGGGACGAGCGCCACCGGGCGAGGCGGGTGCCCGTGCGGCGCAGGCCCGCCACCGTGGCGGGGCCCACGACGAGGACCGTGCAGGCGAGGTTGGCCCACACCCAGTAGCCGTACGGACGGAAGCCGCCGGCGCCCTGGTGGTAACGCTCGACCAGCAGGTGGTACGCCTCCCACCAGTTGAAGCCCGCCATGGTGAACGCCAGCGGGACGACGGCGAGTCCGACGATCACGTAGGGGAGGACCGACAGCCGTCGGGAGCCGAGCAGCAGGACGGTGGAGGCCATCACGGCGAAGAGGGTGAGGCCGTAGGACAGGTAGATGGTGAGGCCGAGGAGGAGTCCGGCGGCGACGGCGGTCGCCCGTGGCCGGTGGTGCGTCACCGCGAGGGCGAGGAGCGCCACGGCCCAGGCGGCGACCGCCGCGAAGTACCCGTCCGCCGAAGTGCCTGCCCATACCGCCGCCGGGGCCAGGACGAGGAACGGCGCGGCGCGGCGTGCGAGGGCCTCGCTCGTGAGCGTTCGTACGGTGACGAGGATCGCGGCCGCGGTGGTCGCTCCGATGGCGATGACGAAGACGCCCGCCCATGCTCCGCCGGCCAGGCCGATCCGGTCGAGGAGGACGAAGGTGAGGGTGGCCCCCGGCGGGTGGCCGGCGACGTGCGGGGGCCAGTGGTCGGGGGAGCCGAGCAGGATGTGGCGGGTGAAGTCCCGCAGGGTGTGGGGGATGTCGTCGAAGCGGTCGATGACCTGGAGGTACTCGTACCTGGTCGTCAGCCGGCGGGCGATTCCGCGGTGCCAGCCGTCGACGAGGGCGAGGGAGAAGGTCCAGGCCATGGCGGTGGCCCACGCGGTCCACAGCAGGGGCCGCCAGGGCAGCCGGGCGGCCAGCGTGGGGCCGTACGCCACGACGGCGACGGCGACGGCGATCGCGGCGGGGGTGCCGGGGCCGGTGTGCGGCAGCCAGTTGGCGTACAGGGGTGGCCAGCCGACGTGCAGGACGTCCTTGGCGCGCTTGATGGCGATGCCGACCAGCGCGGCCGTCACGACGAGCAGTGTGGCGGCGGCGACGGCGTACAGGTCGCGGCGAAGATCGCGGTTCACGCTCGGAGACGTTAGGCCGGTGGAGGGCCGATGGACTCTCGACAGGCGCGGACGTCAGCCTTTCGTCATGAGTCGCGCACCCGCTCACCGGGTGTTCCGGGCCTAGCGTCGGGGTATGGCACGGACTCCTACCTCACCCGCCTTCTGGCGCAGCCCGCTGCGCGGCCCCTGGCTCACCTCCGTCCTCGGCGTGGTGCTGCTCGCCGGGATCACGGCGCTGTTCGTGACAGGGCTGCTGTCGTACGCCGCCTACAACCCGGGCCTGTCGCCGGTGAACGACAAGACCCCGGACAAGGGGATCCTCGGCTTCTACCTGTTCCCCTGGCCGACGGACCCGCACTGGCTGTACCGGTTCACGCAGGGCCTTCACGTCACGCTCGGGATCGCGCTGGTCCCCGTCCTGCTGGCCAAGCTGTGGTCGGTGGTGCCGAGGCTGTTCCAGCTGCCCCCGGCGCGGTCGCTCGTCCACGCCCTGGAGCGGATCTCGCTGCTCCTGCTGGTCGGCGGCGTGCTGTTCGAGTTCGTGACCGGCGTGCTCAACATCCAGCTCGACTACGTCTTCCCCGGCTCCTTCTACCCGCTGCACTTCTACGGGGCGTGGGTGTTCTTCGCGGCGTTCGTGGTCCATGTGGTGCTGAGGGCACCGACGGCCGTACGCAACCTCCGTGAGCTGCGGGGGAGTGAAGGGGAAGGCGCTCCGCCGCCGGTTTCGTCACAGGAGCCCTCGCTGGTGTCTCCGGACCCGGCCGAGCCCACCGTGTCGCGGCGCGGTGCCGTGTGGCTGGTCGGGGGCGGCTCGCTGCTGCTGTTCGGGACGACCGTGGGGCAGAACTTCGACGGCCCGCTGCGGCGGACGGCCCTCCTCGCCCCGCACGGCGGTGCCGAGCCGGGCAGCGGGCCGGGCGGCTTCCAGATCAACAAGACGGCCGCGTCGAGGGGGATCAGCGCGGCGGAGACGAGCGAGGAGGCATGGCGGCTGGTCGTCACCGGGCCTTCGGGGACCGTCAGGCTGAGCCGCGCCGAGCTGCTGGAACTGCCCCTGTACAGCGCGGCGCTGCCCATCGCCTGCGTGGAGGGCTGGTCCACCTCCGACCAGTGGTGGCGGGGCGTACGGCTGAGGGACCTGGCCGGCCTCGTCGGATACGAGCCCGAGGCGGCCCCCGACGTCCTGGTGGAGTCCCTCCAGCGGCGCGGTGCCTTCCGCCGGGCAGCCCTGCGCGCCAACCAGGTCCGCGACGCGCGCTCCCTGCTCGCCCTGGACGTCAACGGCGAGCAACTGTCCCCCGACCACGGCTACCCGGCGCGGGTCATCGTGCCCGCCGCGCCCGGTGTGCTCAACACCAAATGGGCGGCCCGGATGACGTTCGGAGACCTGTGATGGGGAAGTTCTGGCCGCCGCTGGGCAGCCCGTTCCAACTGCTGCTCCTGGCATGCTCGTTCGCGCTCGCCGGTTACGCGGGGGTACGGCTGCTCGCGGACGACTGGTTCCAGGTCGCGCTGTGGTTCGTGGGTGCGGCGGTGGTGCACGATCTCGTGCTGCTGCCGCTGTACGCGACGGCGGACCGTGCGCTCGTCCGGGCGGCGGGTGCGGCCGGTCAGCGGGAGCGGGCCGCGTATGTGCGCGTGCCCGCCGTCTTGTCCGGGCTGCTGCTGTTGGTGTGGTTCCCGCTGATCAGCGGGCGGGTGGCGGACCGCTACGAGTCCGCCACCGCGCTGTCGGCGAGTGGCTTCCTCGGCCGCTGGCTGCTGATCACGGCCCTGCTGTTCGGCGGTTCGGCGCTGCTGCTGGTGGTGCGGCTGCGCAGGGCGACGAAGGAGCGCCCGCCCGCCGTCCACTGATCGGTGTCGCGCCAGCCGAGCGGGCGGGCGTGTCGCAGCAGTGCCGGGGTGCCGAGCCGGGCCCAGGAGCGCGGGCCGCACGCGAGCGGCGAGTTCCGCGACCAGCCGCCCCGGCCCGCACCCCACGCCCAGGACGGCTCCCTCGCACCTTCCCGGGACCTGAAGATCCACCGCGTCGGCGCGCGCACCATCGCTCCACCTCGAGGGGCAGCAGCCGGCCGTCGCTGCGGCGCAGGAGGAGCGGCCCCTGGCCGGTGCGCAGGGCGTCGGAGTAGGGATCCAAGGACCAGGGCTGCCACATGGTGTCCTGCCCTGGCCGGGTCATCGGCCGCTGACCGCCCGCAGCCGGGCCAGCTCCGCGGCGAACCGGCTGAGCGGCGCGATCGCGGCGACCGCCTCGGCGTCGGCGGACAGGTCGACGTCTCGCAGCCGTGGTAGGTCGTGGACGCGCAGTCCGGCGGCGACGAGCCGGTCGCGTTGCACGGCGCCGGTGGCGGGCGTCGACATGGGCACCCCGAGCAGGAGAGCGGGGTCCGGCTCGGCCAGCCCCAGGGCCCAGAAGCCGCCGTCCTCGGCCGGACCGAAGTACGCATCGCAGCCGGCGAAGCGCACGTTCAGCAGATCCGGGGTGACCTGTGGGGTGTCCATGCCGATGAGCAGGGCCGGGCCGTCACAGTCGGCGAATGCCGCGGCGAGCCGTTCGTCCAGTCCGCCCGCGCACTGCGGTACGACGTCGAAGCCGGGCGGCAGCCAGGGGCCGGGCTCCCCGGCGAGGACCAGCACCCGGCGGCGTGCCGGAGTCGCGGCCACCGCGCGCAGGGTGTCCTCCAGTGCGGCCTCGGCGAGCGCCGCCGCCTCTACGGGGGTGAAGGGTGGGGTGAGCCGGGTCTTCACCCGGCCCGGCTTCGGCTCCTTGGCGATCACGAGGAGGGTCTTGGTCATGGGCGGGGTCCTTCGGCCGTGGTGCCGGCGGTTCCTTCCGTCGTGGCGGGTGCCGGCGGTTCGTTCAGGACGCGGCTCATGTCTCGTACCGCCTGCCAGGTGCCCCGCCAGGTACCCGTCACCTTCGAGGCACCGGCGCGCGGCAGATACGGCACGTCGTGCTCGGTGACGCGCCAGCCCGCGTCGGCGGCGCGCACCACCATCTGTAGGGGATAGCCGCTGCGCCGATCGGTCAGCCCGAGGGCGAGGAGCGGTTCGCGGCGGGCGGCGCGCAGCGGGCCCAGGTCGTGCAGGCGCAGTCCGGTGCGGCGGCACAACATCCGGGCGAGCGCCAGATTGCCGGCGCGGGCGTGCGTGGGCCAGGCACCCCGGCCCTGCGGGCGCCGCCTGCCGAGCACCAGGTCGGCCCGGCCGTCCGCCACTTCGCGTACGAAGGGGGCGAGGAGCGACGGGTCGAGGGAGGCGTCACAGTCGCAGAAGCACACGATGTCGGCCGTGGCGGCGGTCAGCCCGGCATGGCAGGCGGCGCCGAAGCCGCGGCGCGGCTCGTGGATCACGGTCGCCCCCAGTTCGCGGGCGAGGTCCGCCGAGCCGTCCGTGGAGCCGTTGTCCACGACGAGGGCCCGCCAGCCGGGTGGGATACGAGCCAGGACCCAGGGGAGCGCCTCGGCCTCGTTGAGGCATGGGAGAACGACGTCGACGTCCGACGATGCGGGAAAGGTCGTCACGGGTCTCACTCTACGAGGGCGAACTTCACATACCGGACTTCATGTCCTTACGAAACGAGGACGTCGGAGGTTCCTCCCGCAGTCCGGAGGGCCGAGCCGCCGGGTGTGGTGCGAGCTGACGGCATGCAAGAGGAACCGAGCGGACCGACAACGGCGCGCGCCCTGCTTGCTGACGACGACCCCACGGTCGCCGAGGTCGTCGCCGGATACCTCGACCGGGCCGGATACGCCGCGGACGGCCGCCGACTGCGCGGCAAGATCGAGGACGACCCGGCGCGGCCGCAGCTGATCCAGACGGTGTGGGGCGTCGGCTACCTACTCGACCTCACACGCACCCCACCCGACGGCGGCGAACGGCCCGTCCGGTCCGAAGGCAGGAAGGACTGACCGTGCGCGGCATCCTGCTCATCGCGCCGTACGCGTCCCTCGGCGCCGGCGAGGCCGGCCTGCTGGGCGCGATCGGGCTGTGGCCGCTGCGCCGCCGCCCGCTCACCGCGTCGCTCACCGTCGTGGCCGCCGTCGCGGTGACCTGATGCTCGCAAGCACCCTCGCCGTGGCATGGGCGATGTTCCCCTCCCCGCACGACCTGAGCGTCGTCACCACGGTCGTTGCGATGGCCGCCGTCGTCTCGCTGGCCACCGCGCTGCTGCTCGGCGACCGCGTCGAGCCGGTGCCGGCGAGGTGGACGGCAAGAAGATGAACCGCGTCCTCGGCAACCTCCTGGTCAACGCCATCCGCCGCACCCCGGCGGACGGCACGGCTGCGTTCGCGGCCGTGCGGTCTGAGGACGGCGTGGTGCGCTCCGTGAGCGACGGCTGCGGCGGCAGCCCCGAGGAGGACCTGGCACGCGTCTTCGGCACCGGCCGGCGCGGCACCCACGCCCGCGCACCACCGGCCGGCGCGGGCCTGGGCCTCGCCATCGTCCAGGGGATCGTGGAGGCGCACCAGAGTCACGCAACCGTGCGCAACATCACCGACGGCCGCCGCTTCGAGGTGGTGCTGCCCGCCGCCGCTTCCTGAACACGGGCAGCAACACCGGTCCAAGGAGCCCTACGAGCCCCGCATCCCGGCCCGTGCGAACTCCCGCATCCCCTCCGCGAAGCCGACCTCCGTCTTCCAGCCCAGCTCCGCCCGCAGCCGGGACGAGTCTGCGGTGATGTGGCGGACGTCCCCCAGCCGGTATTCCCCGGTGACCACCGGCTCGGGCCCGCCGTACGCGGCGGCCAGCGCGCGGGCCATCTCTCCGACGGTGTGCGGCTCACCGCTGCCGGTGTTGTACGCGCTCAGCGCACCCCGCGCCGAACCCGCCTCCAGCACCGCCACATTGGCCGCCGCCACATCCCGGACATGCACGAAGTCCCGCCGTTGCCTCCCGTCTTCGAACACCCAAGGCGCCTCGCCGCGCGCGAGCGCCGAACGGAAGAAGGAGGCCACCCCGGCGTAGGGAGTGTCCTGCGGCATCCGGGGCCCATACACGTTGTGGTAGCGCAGCGATACCGCCGTCCCGCCCGTCGCCCGCGCCCACGCCGCCGCCAGATGCTCCTGGGCGAGCTTCGTCGTCGCGTACACATTGCGCGGATCGGTCGGGGCGTCCTCGTCCACCAGTCCCGGTGCCAGCTCCGCGCCGCACGTCGGGCACAGAGGCTCGAAGCGTCCGGCCGCGAGACCGGCCGCGTCCCTCGGCCCCGGCCGCACCACCCCGTGCCTCCCGCACTCGTACCGCCCCTCGCCGTACACCACCATCGACCCCGCCAGCACCAGCCGCCGCACACCCGCCTCCGCCATCGCGGCGAGCAGCACGGCCGTACCCAGGTCATTGCGGGAGACGTACTCCGGCGCGTCTGCGAAACCCGTGCCGAGACCGACCATCGCCGCCTGATGACACACGGCGTCCACCCCGTCCAGCGCACGGAGGACGGCCTCGCGGTTCCGTACGTCCGCGCCCGCGTCCGAGGCCACGTCGAACACGACGGGCTCGTGCCCCCGCTCCGCCAACACGTCGACGACATGGGACCCGATGAACCCGGCACCGCCGGTGACCAGTACTCGCATACGGCTCACGCTAGGACCGCGCACCGGTCGAACCCCGGGGCCACGCCCGGCACGTCACGCTTCCGTAAGACGCCGGCCCGGAAGCCGCGCCGCTGTGCCGCTCCTTCGCCCCCGCGCGTACACCGGTGCCGAGACGTAAGGATTTCGTCATCGGCCGCTCCGGGCCGAGGCGGCCACTCACCGCGTTGAATGGGGGTGACGAGACGGACTCACGGAAAGGAAAGAGGGGACGGCATGTGGCGCGTGCAAAGGGGGGCGCTGATCACCGGGCTGCTTGTGGCGGTGGTCGTGGGACTGGCAGCCGGGCTGTACTGGTTCCAGCCGTGGAAGCTCTGGCAGGACGAGACGGTGACGGAGTCCCTGCCCGCCACCGTCGTGGAAGCCTCCCGGACCCCGGAAACGGCCCCAGGAACATCGCCCTCACCGTCGGCGCCGACCGGACCCGTGACACTGGCCACCGGTGAGCTGATCAGCCACGAGCACACGACATCGGGCACGGTGAAACTCGTACGGCTCGCCGACGGCTCCCACGTGATCCGACTTGAGCGGCTCGAGACCAGCAATGGCCCGGACCTGCGCGTATGGCTGACCGACGCCCCGGTGAAGCAGGGCCAGGCCGGCTGGCACGTCTTCGACGACGGCGAGTACCTCAGCCTCGGCAAGCTCAAGGGCAACAAGGGAAGCCAGAACTACCCCCTGCCCGAGGACGTCGACCCCTACCGGTACACCAGCGTCACCATCTGGTGCGACCGCTTCGACGTCTCCTTCGGCGCCGCCGAACTCGCCGACGCCTGACGGTCTCGCCGTCTGGGGGATGCCCGGACACAGGCGCGCCAACGGGACACATCCGGCTCCCCGCGAGACGCTGCCGCTACACCTTCGGCAAGGGAGAACCCGTCACGGCAGCGTCGCCTTCCCTCTCTTCCCCCGATGACCCATACCGCTTCGACGACCTCACCGCCCTCTTCGTCAACTGCACCCTCACACCTTCCCCGCACCTCAGCCACACCCAGGGCCTGATCGACAAGAGCCGGGCCATCATGGACGGACGAGGGGTGACCACAGAGGTGATCCGCGCCGTCGACCACGACATCGCCACCGGCGTCTGCCCGGACATGACCGAGCACGGCTCCGCCACCGACGTCTGGCCGGCGTTGTACGAGAAGGTGATGGCCGCCGACATCCTGGTGCTGGCCGGGCCCATCCGGCTGGGCGACAACAGCTCGGTGACGAAGAAGGTGATCGAGCGGCTGTACGGCTGTTCGGGACTGCTCGATTCCGAGGGGCAGTATGCCTATTACGGACGCGTGGGACGGAGAACGGCTTCACCAAGCGCAACACGGCCTTCATGACTCGGAACCTGATGCACCTCGGCGTCCTGCTCAAGCGCTCCGGCGGCATCCCTGCCCACGGCAATCAGCGCTCCGAGCGGGACGCTGGTTGCCGCCCGGACGTGCCCGACCCCGACCATCGCTGATCGGGCGGTGGGATGGTCGTGGTGTCTCGTCCGGCGATGTGGTGGCATTCGTCGGTCAAGTCGGCCGCTACGGCGCGGGTGGTGTGCATGTGCTGCTCCGTGACGAGGGGGGACTTTGCGTCGGGGTAGCCGCCTCGCTCGGTTGTGACCGCGGGTCCGGACCCAAAAGGCGATCCGCCCGGGGCGTGTTCTCCATCATCTTCACCGCCGTATGGCTGACCGGCCGTCGCAGGGAGGCGCGTGGCGGCCGACGGGAGGACATCGCGGACATCGCGGACATCGCGATCTGGGCCGTGCCCTTCGGCGTCCTCGGCGGCCGCCTGTACCACGTGATCACCGACCCGGAGCTGTACTTCGCGGCGGGCAAGCAAGCCCTCCACGCCCTGTACATCTGGGACGGCGGCCTGGGTATCCCCGGTGCGATGGGGCTGGGGGCGGTTGGTGCCTGGCTGGGGTGTCGTCGTCGTGGTACCGAGCTGGCGGACTTCGCCGATGCCACAGCTCCCGGCCTGGTGCTGGCACAGGCGATCGGTCGCTGGGGCAACTGCTTCAACCAAGAACCGTACGGCGGCCCCGACGATCTGCCCGGATGCGCAATGCCTCGATCCAGAAGCGTCCGGCGGTGTAAGGGGTGTCCCGTAGCTGCTGGTCACGGGTGAGATGATCTTGCTGTGGCTGGTGTGATCACGGCGTCGGAGCCGTCCTGGATAGCCCCGTTCACCGGGTTGAGTCGACGTCAGTTCGGCAAGCTGATCACCGCGTTGCGGCGCGAGGGTGCGGACCCGATCCGCAAGGACCGGCCCTGGGGCCTGCCACTGGAGGACCGGGTCCTGCTGGTCGCCGCGTACTGGCGCACCAACCTCACCTTGCGCCAGCTCGCGCCGCTGTTCGGGGTGTCGAAGTCGGCCGCCGACCGCGTCATCGACCACCTTGGGCCGTCTTTCGCGCTCCAGCAGCGCAAGCGGTTCCGCAAGGACACCGTGCTGATCGTGGACGGAACCCTGGTGCCCACCCGCGATCACAGCATCGCCGAGCAGTCGAAGAACTACCGGTACTCGACCAACCACCAGGTCGTCATCGATGCCGACACCCGGCTCGTCGTCGCCGTCGGCCGGCCGCTGCCCGGCAACCGCAACGACTGCAAGGCTTGGGAACTGTCCGGCGCAAAGGACGCCGTCGGCAGGACGACCGTGATCGCGGACGGCGGCTACCGGGGCACCGGCCTGGTCATTCCGCACCGTCGCGAGCGCGGCCGGGCCGAACTCCCGGCATGGAAAGAGGAGCACAACGCCTCCCACCGCAAGGTCCGCGCCCGCGTCGAGCATGTATTCGCCCGGATGAAGGGCTGGAAGATCCTTCGTGACTGCCGCCTGAAGGGCGACGGCGTCCACCACGCCATGCTCGGAATCGCCCGCCTGTACAACCTCGCCCTCGTTGGGTGACGGGTAACAGGCAGGTCATCCGGGACTGCTGCACGGATGAGTGACACCTGACCTGGCTTGCTGAGAGGCGGCCTGGAAGGATGTTGCAGTGCCCAAGCCGTATCCGAAGGAGTTCC
>NZ_JBHVDD010000057.1:0-63996 GCF_042802995.1 Streptomyces sp. NPDC057438 | reverse complement strand
GAACAGCAGTGGGCGCAGCCCCTGCTGTTCAGGGGCGCCGGGGAACTGCGCGAGAAGCCCCACTCGGCCGCACCTGTGGGTCAAAGGGGCACAGCCCCTTGAGGAGGGGACGGGCAGGGGCGGCGGGGGTGAGAAAACCCCCGCCGACACACTCAGCCGCGCTTCTTGTCCACCAACCCCGCCCGCCGCAACGCATCGGCCATCGCACTGTTCGAAGGAGCCGGAGCCCCAGCCCCCTGCCGGGAACCACCGCCCCCACCTCCACGCCCCTGCTGCCGGGGCGGCTGGGACCCACGCCCCCCACGCTGAGGCCGAGACCCCCCACCCGACTGCCCCGAGCCGCCCTGCCCCTTCGGCGCCGCCTCGTCGTCCAGCCGCAACGTCAAAGAGATCCGCTTGCGCGGAATGTCGACGTCGAGCACCTTCACCTTCACGATGTCCCCGGGCTTCACCACGTCCCGCGGATCCTTCACGAACGTCCTGGACAGCGCCGAGACGTGCGCGAGACCGTCCTGGTGGACTCCGACGTCGATGAACGCCCCGAAGGCCGCCACGTTCGTCACGACCCCCTCCAGCACCATCCCGGACACCAGGTCGGAGATCTTCTCGACACCCTCCTTGAAGGTGGCCGTCCTGAAGGCGGGACGCGGGTCGCGGCCGGGCTTCTCCAGCTCCTTGAGGATGTCGCTCACGGTCGGCAGACCGAAGGTCTCGTCCACGAAGTCGTTCGGCCTCAGCGACCGCAGCACGCTCGTGTTGCCGATGAGCGCCGCCACCTGCTGCCCGGAGGTCTTCACCATCCGCCGCACGACGGGGTACGCCTCCGGGTGCACGCTGGACGCGTCCAGCGGGTCGTCGCCGCCCCGGATCCGCAGGAACCCCGCGCACTGCTCGTACGCCTTGGGCCCGAGCCGTGCCACACCCTTCAGCTGGGAACGCGAGGTGAAGGGACCGTTGGCGTCCCGGTGGGCCACGATGTTCTCGGCGAGGCCGGAGGAGATGCCGGACACGCGCGCGAGGAGCGGCGCGGAGGCCGTGTTCACGTCCACACCCACACCGTTCACACAGTCCTCCACCACCGCGTCCAGCGAACGCGACAGCTTCACCTCGGACAGGTCGTGCTGGTACTGCCCGACTCCGATGGACTTCGGGTCGATCTTCACCAGCTCGGCCAGGGGGTCCTGGAGGCGGCGCGCGATGGACACGGCGCCGCGCAGCGAGACGTCCATGTCCGGCAGCTCCTGGGAGGCGAACGCCGACGCCGAGTACACGGACGCGCCCGCCTCGGACACCATCACCTTGGTGAGCTTCAACTCCGGGTGCCTGGTGATCAGTTCACCGGCGAGCTTGTCGGTCTCGCGGGAGGCCGTGCCGTTGCCGATCGCGATCAGGTCGACCGCGTGGTCCTTCGCCAGACGCGCCAGCTTCGCGATGGCCTCGTCCCACCTGTTGGCGGGGACGTGCGGATGGATCACGTCGGTGGCCACGACCTTGCCGGTGGCGTCCACCACGGCGACCTTCACGCCCGTACGGAAACCGGGGTCGAGGCCGAGTGTCGCGCGGGTGCCGGCGGGGGCGGCCAGGAGCAGGTCGCGCAGGTTCGCCGCGAACACGTTCACCGCCTCGTCCTCGGCGGCCGTCCGCAGCCGCAGCCGCAGGTCGATGCCGAGGTGGACGAGGATCCGGGTCCGCCAGGCCCAGCGGACCGTGTCCGTCAGCCACTTGTCGCCGGGACGCCCGCGGTCGGCGATCCGGAAACGATGGGCGACGATCCCCTCGTACGACGACGGACCGGGCTGCTCGGAGGGCTCCTCCGGCTCCAGGACGAGGTCGAGGACGTCCTCCTTCTCGCCGCGCAGCATCGCCAGGATGCGGTGGGAGGGCAGCTCGGTGAACGGCTCGGCGAAGTCGAAGTAGTCGGCGAACTTGGCGCCCGCCTCCTCCTTGCCGGTCTTCACCTTGGCGGCCAGCCGCCCGCGCACCCACATGCGCTCGCGCAGTTCGCCGATCAGGTCGGCGTCCTCGGAGAACCGCTCGGTGAGGATCGCCCGCGCGCCGTCCAGCGCGGCCTGCGGATCGGCGACGCCCCTGTCGGGGTCCACGAAGGCCGCGGCGGCGGCCAGCGGCTCGACGTTCGGGTCGCCGAGCAGCCCCTCGGCCAGTGGTTCGAGCCCCGCCTCACGGGCGATCTGCGCCTTCGTGCGCCGCTTGGGCTTGAACGGGAGGTAGATGTCCTCCAGCCGGGCCTTGGTCTCCGCGGCCCGGATCTGCGTCTCGACCTCGGGCGTCAGCTTGTCCTGCTCACGTACCGATTCGAGGATCGCCGTCCGCCGCTCCTCCAGCTCCCGCAGATAGCGCAGCCGCTCCTCCAGCGTGCGCAGCTGCGTATCGTCGAGCATCTCGGTCGCTTCCTTGCGGTAGCGGGCGATGAAGGGCACGGTCGAACCGCCGTCGAGCAGTTCCACCGCGGCTCTGACCTGCCGCTCCCGTACGCCGAGCTCCTCGGCGATCCTGCCTTCGATGGACCGTACTTCGATGGACCCGGGTGTCGTCACGTTCCCGTACCGCCTTCTCCGCTGGGGTTGCGCGGCAATTGTGGCAGGTGGCGACGACAGCGGGGGCTCAGGGCGGGAGACTCGTCTGGCCGGTCGGGGACGACTCCACCGGACCGGCCTCGCCAGGACCCGACCGGACCGGGACGCACGGGGAGCCGGACGCGGCGCTGGCGTCCGGCTCCCCAGGTCTACGGCCCGGCCGTCCTCAGGCCCGGCGGGCCCGCCCGCCGCCGCGCGTCGAACTCGACGCGCCGCCGAAGAGTCGGGCGACGGCTCGGAACGGCAGCGTGACCACCGTCGCGATGGCTCCACCGATCTGCCGCAACACGTCTGCGATGGCACGGAACACGTACTTCCCCTTTCGTCTCCCGGCTGGCTCGGCCAGGAAAGATCGGGTACCGCACCGCGCGTGGTTCATGCCTGGACCGGTCGGATCAGCGCTTGCCGATCATCCCCGTCGGGAACGCGCCCGCGGCGAGCATGGGCGTCACCAGGGCGGTCATCAGCTCGGTGAGCCTCTCCACCCCGGGTGCGCCCAGATGCTCGTACGGCGCGAGGTCGAGGCGGTCCGTGGCGTCCTCGATCTCCCGGCGCAGCGCCACGCCGGCCTCCGTCAACGCGCCCTCGGGGTCGATCAGCCCACGCTCCCGGAGCCGGGCGCTCGCGGCGTCCCACTCGTCCCGGGTCCAGCCGCGCGTGCCGAGGGCCCACTTCGGGGACATGCCCCTGCCGGTGGCGGTGTGGCTGACCAGCGCCTCCACCGGGTCCAGCCCGGCGTCGAGGAGGACGGCGAGATGTCCGTCGCCGCGGTGCTCGCGCAGCAGGGTGGCCGCGTGCCAGAGCGCGAGGTGGGGGCGCTCGGGTACGGGGAGATCGGCGTGCGCCGCGTACAGGGGGCGTGCGGTCCTCGTGCACGCCTCGGTGGCGCGCAGGGCCAGCCGGGCCGCCTCGGCAACCTCCTCGGAGGCGGTCACCTCCTCGCCCAGCAGCCGCCGCAGCGTGGCGTCGGCCGCGCGCTCACGGGCCGCCAGCACCACCACGGGTGCGGCGGTCTCCCACACGGCGGGCACGTGCTCCGCCACCCGCTCGTGACGGAAGTTGAAGAACGTCGCCGTCACCACACCCGCGCCGACCACGCCCATGGCCGCGGCCCGCACCGCGAAGTACGCCGCCCGTGGGTCCTTCACCCCCACGGCGGCCAGCTCCCGGCCGAGATCCGGCGAGAAGTAGTGCGCGGAGTGGAACGGGTTGAGGAGGCCATGGCAGCGCCGCCCGGCGCGCTCCGGCAGGGAAGAGGTCATGGTCGCATGTTACCGACCGGTTAGTAGGTGGAAAGGGTCCGGTCGACCTCATCCCGTCCCATGGCAGGAAAGGTGGGGAACTCGTCATTGCGGCCGTAGCCCGCCCACCCAAGAATCGATGCCATGCGAACTGTCCTGGTCGTCCTCTTCGACGGCGTGCAGAGCCTCGACGTCACGGGCCCGCTGGAGGTCTTCGCCGGCGCGGAACTGCACACACCGAAGACCTACCGCATCGCGACGGCCTCCCTGGACGGCACGCCCGTACGCACCTCCAGCGGCCTCACCCTCGTCCCGGACCACTCCCTCGCCGACGCACCCGACCCGCACACGCTGCTCGTGCCGGGCGGCCAGGGCACCCGGGACCCCGCCCCCGGGGTCGTCGCCTGGCTGCGCGAGCACGGCCCGCGCGCGACGCGCCTCGTCTCGGTCTGCACCGGCGCGATCCTGCTCGCCGAGGCCGGCCTCCTGGACGGCCGCCGGGTCGCCACCCACTGGGCGTACTGCGAGACGCTGGCCCGCCGCCACCCGGCCGTCGAGGTCGACCCCGACCCCATCTTCGTCCGCGACGGACACATCGCCACCTCCGCCGGGGTCACCTCCGGCATCGACCTGGCCCTCGCGCTGGTCGAGGAGGACATCGGCCGCGAGGCCGCCCTCGCCATCGCCCGCCATCTCGTCGTCTTCCTCCGCAGACCGGGCAACCAGGCCCAGTTCAGCGCCCAGCTCGCCGCTCAGACCGCCCGGCGGGAGCCGCTGCGGGAGGTCCAGCAGTGGATCACCGAGCACCCCGGTGCCGACCTGGGCGTCGAGCACCTGGCCGCCCGCGCCCGGCTCTCGCCCCGCCACTTCGCCCGCGCCTTCCGCGCCGAGACGGGCACGACCCCGGGCCGGTACGTCGACCGCGTCCGCCTCGAACACGCGCGCCGCCTGCTGGAGGACACCACCGACGGCGTCGAGGAGATCTCCCGCGCCTGCGGCTACGGCACGGCCGAGGCGATGCGCCGCGCCTTCGTGAAGGCCCTCGGCACCTCCCCGGCGGAGTACCGCCGGCGCTTCCGCCCGGCCTCCGCCCCCACCCACTGAAAGGAACCCCATGCAGATCGCCGTCGTCCTCTTCGACCGCTTCACCGCCCTCGACGCGGTGGGTCCCTACGAGACCCTGGGCCGCCTCCCCGACGCCGAACTCGTCTTCGTCGCCGAGGCGACCGGTCCGGTCCGCACCGACCAGGGAAGCCTGACGATCAACGCCGACAGGACCCTGGCCGAGGTGCCCGGCCCCGACATCGTGGTCGTTCCCGGTGGCCCCGGGCAGAGCGCGCAGATGGAGAACGAGGCCCTTCTGGACTGGCTGCGCACGGCCGACGCCACCAGTACCTGGACGACCTCCGTCTGCACCGGCTCCCTGCTGCTCGCCGCCGCGGGACTTTTGGAGGGCCGCCGCGCCACCTCGCACTGGCTGGCCCTGGAGGCGCTGGAGCGGTTCGGGGCGCAGCCGACGAGGGAGCGGGTGGTCTTCGACGACAAGTACGTCACCGCGGCCGGCGTCTCCTCCGGCATCGACATGGGCCTGACCCTGCTCGGCCGGATCGCGGGCGACGACCATGCCCAGGCGATCCAGCTGGCGACGGAGTACGACCCGCAGCCGCCGTACGAGGCGGGCTCACCGGAGAAGGCGCCCGCCCACCTCGTCGCATGGTTCCGCGACAACAGCCGTCACGTCCTGCGGTGAGACCGGCGGAGGGGTGGTTCACACACTCCAGGTGAACCGCGGCCGCCGCCGCTCCAGGAACGCGGCGACGCCCTCCGCGGTGTCGGAGCTGGCGCGGGCCTGCGCGGCCCAGTGGGCGTCGCGGTCGGTGCGGCCGTTCGCGAACTCCTTGGCCGCCGCCTGGGTCAGCCGGGAGCGCGAGACCAGCACCCGGGTGAACTCCGCCACCCGCCCGGCGAGTTCGCCCACGCCCAGGACCTCGTCCACCAGCCCCGTGCGCAGCGCGCGCTCCGCGTCGATCAACTCGCCCGAGAACAGCAGGTACTTGGCGGTGCCCGGCCCGACCAGCGACACCAGTCGCCGGGTGGAGGAGGCCGGGTAGACGAGCCCCAGCTTCGCGGGGGTGATCCCGAACAGCGCGCCCTCCTCGGCGAACCGCAGATCGCAGGCCGCCGCCAGCTGCGCGCCACCGCCCACGCAGTGCCCCCGGATCGCCGCGAGGACCGGCAGGGGGAAAGCGGCGAGCGCCTCCTCGGCGCGGCCCGCCAGCTCCTGGGCCTCGCCCGGGGACTCCCGCAGCGTGGAGATGTCGGCGCCCGCGCAGAACGTCCCGCCCTCCCCGGTGAGCACCAGGGCCCGTACGCCGGGGTCGGCGGCCAGCCGGTCGAGCAGCGGCGGCAGCGCCCGCCACATCCCGGCCGTCATGGCGTTGCGCTTGGCCGGGTGGTGGACGACGACGGTCGCGACCCCGTCCGCGACGGTGTCCAGCAGCTGAGGCTCCATGCACCGGATGCTAGTGCGGTGGTCCGGCCCAGCCGGCCACCGGCCTCGGCGTCAAACCCGTACAACCCGAATAGTTCCGGAAGGGACAAGCGCCGGACAAAGGCGGTCGCACGTCTGACGGGATCGCTCACGGACGGTCGGGAAGTCGTCGATACGCGCTGACTTCTGTTCAGTCCTTCGTGCTCGGCGTCGGGTTACCAACACTCGACCTGTGGTGACAATCGAGCGCAAGGGTGGCGACCGGACGATGGACGACCAAGGGCGCGGGAGCGACCCACGCCCTGACGGCGGCGGGCACGGCTCCGACGACCCGAGGCCGCCGGAGCCACTGCCCTACGAAGGGGTCTGGCGGTTCACCGCTGCCGCCGTCGACGCCTCGGTGCCGCAGGCGCGGCGCGCCGTCCGGGACCTGCTCGCCCGCCAGGGCGTGCCGATCTCGGACGACCTCGTCCAAGGACTTCTGCTGATCGTCTCCGAGCTGGTGACGAACGCCGTGAAACACGCGGCGCTCCTGTCGCCCACGCTGGCCGTCGAGGTCGCCGTCGGAGCGGACTGGGTGCGGGTGTCCGTGGAGGACAGCCACCCCTACCGCCCGACCGCCCTGGAGACCGACCACGGCCGGCTCGGCGGCCGCGGACTCCTGCTGGTGCGCGAGATCACCCTGGAGGCGGGCGGCGTCTGCGACGTCGAGCACACCGCGAGCGGCGGCAAGGTGATCTGGGCCGCCCTGCCGCTCGGACCCGCACACCTGATCCAGGGGTGAGCGATCGCCGGCCGATGGATCAGGTCCGTCGGACCGGGGCCGTCACCAGCCCGCGGACGGGCCCGTCAATTCCCTGACCGCCGGCCGGGCCGCGTCCAGCACCGTCATGAACCAGGCCGAGAAGGGGTCCTTGGCGTGCCGCTCCGCCAGCTCGTCCGCGGTCACGAACGCGGTCGCCTCGACCTCCTCCGGGTCCGGCCGGAGCGGGGCCTGCAGCAGCCCGACGAACAGATGGTTGAACTCCTGCTCCACCAGGCCCGAGTCCGGGTCCGGGTGGTTGTAGCGGACCGTGCCCGCCTCGCCGAGCAGCGCCGGGGAGACCCCCAGCTCCTCGTGCGTCCGCCGCGCGGCCGCCGCGAAGGGGGACTCGCCCGGGTAGGGGTGCCCGCAGCAGGTGTTCGACCAGACGCCGGGGGAGTGGTACTTGCCGAGGGCCCGCTGCTGGAGCAGCAGCCGTCCGCGCTCGTCGAAGAGGAACACGGAGAAGGCCCGGTGCAGCTGACCGGGCGGTTGATGAGCGGCCAGCTTCTCCGCGGTGCCGATCGTGGTGCCGTCCTCGTCGACCAGCTCCAGCAGGATCGCTTCCGTGGTCCCGTACTGCGAACTCTGCACCGCGGTGGCAGGTGTGATCGGCATGCCCATCCTTAGCCTCGTTCTTCGAGCCTCAAGTCTGCCGCACGAAACCGTTCCTCCCGGCACTTCGCGCGAACCCGCATGTCCTACCCGCCCGTCCCGCCCCGCAGACACCCGCGCCCCGCGCGTCAGACCCCGAAGGCGGCCGGATACCGGATGACGCCGGGTGACACCGGCGCGGAACCGTCCAGCACCAGGGCCATCATCGCGTCGTCCGGCACCTCGAAACCCGGCCGGATGCCGTACTCGGACGCCCGTACGAAGCCGAAGCGCGGGTAGTACTCCGGATGCCCCAGGACGAGGACCAGCCCCTCCCGGCGCGCGCGTGCCGCCTCCAGCACCGCGCGGACGACGGCCGCACCCGCGCCCCGCCGCTGCACGTCAGGCAGCACGGCGACCGGGGCCAGCGCCAGCGCGGGGGCCTCGTCCACATGACACCGCGTGATCAGCGCGTACGCCGCGATCGTGCCGTCCGGCGCCTCGGCGACGTACGACAGCTCCGGCAGCCACGCCCCGGGGTCCTCGCGGAGCGCGTCGACGAGCCTGGCCTCCGCGTCGGTCCCGAAGGCGGCGGCGTTGACGGCGTACACCCCCTCCCGGTCGGTGGACCGCTCCGGTCGCGTCGTCCAGTGGGCGGGCCCGGTGGTCAGTGACACAGCTTCGCCTCGTGTTCCGCGTGGCCGCCCGGCTCCAGCTGGAAGGTGCAGTGCTCGACATCGAAGTGGTCGCCGATGCAGCCCTGGAGTTCGTGCAGCATCTTCTCGTGGCCGATGGAGTCCAGCGTGTCGGAACCGACCACCACATGGGCGGAGAGCACCGGCATACCGGACGTGATCGTCCAGGCGTGCAGGTCGTGGACGTCCTCCACGCCGGGCAGTGCCAGTATGTGGGCGCGTACCTCGGCCATGTCGACGTTTTTCGGCGCCGCCTCCAGCAGCACGTCGAGGGTCTCGCGCAGCAGCTTCACCGTCCGCGGGACGATCATCAGACCGATGACCAGCGAGGCGATCGGGTCGGCGGCCTGCCATCCGGTGAGCAGGACGACCGTCGCGGAGATGATGACCGCCACCGACCCGAGCGCGTCCGCGGCCACCTCAAGGAAGGCACCCCGTACGTTCAGGCTCTCCTTCTGGCCGCGCATCAGCAGGGTCAGCGAGATCATGTTGGCGACCAGGCCGACCGCGCCGAACACGACGGTCAGTCCGCCCTCGGTACCGACCGGCGTGATGAACCGCTGGACCGCCTCGTACAGGACGTAACCGCCGACACCGAGCAGCAGGAGGCAGTTGGCGAGCGCCGCGAGTATCTCGGCGCGGGCGTAGCCGAAGGTGCGGTTGCCGCTCGGCGGGCGGTTGGCGAAGTGGATCGCGAGGAGCGCCATCCCGAGACCGACCGCGTCCGTCGCCATGTGGGCCGCGTCCGCGATGAGCGCGAGCGAATCGGCGAGCACACCGCCGACGATCTCGACCACCATGACGGTGAGCGTGATCGACAGCGCGATCCGCAGCCGTCCGCGGTACGCCGCTGCCGCCGTACCGGTGGTCGGCGCGTGGTGCGCGTGTCCGTGATCGTGCCCAGCCCCCATCGGGTGCCCGCCTCTCGCATGCGTCCGTGTGTTCGGCTCCGGATCACAGTGAACTACGGGTGGGGGGTATCCGGCAACGCGGCACTGAACACCGTTGTCATGTGCTCTGACCTGCGGAAACGATGCGCAGGTCAGAGCGTTGCCATGATCGCTGCGGGTCTTCGACGGTCAGAGGCCGCGGTGCAGCCGCCAGCCCTCCCAGGCCGACTCGACCATCTCGCGCACGTCCCGCCGGGCCGTCCAGCCGAGTTCCCGTTCGGCCCGCGCGGCCGAGGCCACCGCGCGCGGCGCGTCGCCGGGCCGGCGCGCCTCGACGAGCGCGGGTCGCCGGTCGCCGGTCACCTCACCCACGAGATCGATGAGTTCGCGGACCGAAACGCCCTGGCCGCGGCCGATGTTCACGGTCAGGTCGCCCGTGGCGCCCCCGGTCAGGCGCCGGGCCGCCGCGAGGTGCGCGTCGGCGAGATCGGCGACGTGGATGTAGTCCCGGACGCAGGTGCCGTCCGGCGTCGGGTAGTCGTCGCCGAAGATCCGCGGGGCCTCGGCGCGGGTGAGGCGGTCGAAGACCATCGGGATGACGTTGAAGACGCCCGTGTCGGCCAGGGCCGGCTCGGCGGCCCCGGCCACGTTGAAGTAGCGCAGGCAGACGGTCGCCATGCCGTGCGCCCGGCCCGCCGCCCGGACCAGCCACTCACCGGCGAGCTTGGTCTCGCCGTAGGGGCTCATCGGGGCGCACGGGGTGTCCTCGGTGATGAGGTCCACGTCCGGGTTGCCGTAGACGGCAGCGGAGGAGGAGAAGACGAAGCGCTCGACCCCGGCCCCGGCGGCCGCCTCCAGCAGGCCGGCGAGACCGCCGACGTTCTCCTGGTAGTAACGGGTGGGCTGCGCGACGGACTCGCCGACCTGTTTGCGGGCGGCGAGGTGGACCACGCCGGTCACGGAGTGCTCGGCCAGCACGCGCTTGAGCAGGTCGCCGTCGAGGGCGGAGCCGTGGACCAGCGGGATGTGCCCGGGGAGGCGGCCGCGGACCCCCGCCGACAGGTCGTCCAGGGCGACGACCCGTTCGCCGGCCTCGGTCATGACCTTCGCCACGTGTGCGCCGATGTATCCCGCTCCGCCTGTGATCAGCCATGTCATGGGGTCACCTTATGCGGGGGGCGTGTTGTGTCCGTTCGTCGTGGAAGGTGTGCAGGATCGGCGGGCGGGTCGTCGTCGGTGGCGGCCCGTGCCGCCCGAAGGGCGCGGGACGAGGCCTCTCTCACGCGACGACGCCGCCCCTTTGTTCCTTATCTGCCGGTATCCGCACCGGAGTTTGTGGCGCACCCCCCACATCCCCGATGATGATCGCGGCGGAGGGGCGACGGCCTGAGCAGGCGCGATCGATCGGGCCGTGAACGGGCGGTGAACGCCCGCCTCTCTTCATCCGATAGCCTCTGCCGACACGCTGCCGGCCCCCAGGGCCTGGGCGCCTTCCACCTCGTACATGTCCGGCGCGGTCGCGTCGGCACCCAGGGAGTGAGTTCCTCTGTCGACCGCCATCCTCACCGGTCAGCCGGTGCCCGGATCGTCGCTGGAGGGCGATCTGCGGTCGCTCGGCTTCGACGTACGGGTCGCCTCGGACGCCGGTGACGCCGCGAGGCTCCTGGCGACGGTGCCCGCGGACCAGCGGGTCGCGATCGTCGACGCCCGGTTCGTCGGCCACACCCACGCCCTGCGCCTCGGACTCACCGACCCCCGCTTCGACGCCGCCGCCCTCCCCGGTGCCGTGACCGTGCGGCCCGCAGCCCGACAGGCACTGACCCGGGTGCTGACCGACGAGAGTCCCAGCGCGAGCGGCGGAACCGCCGTCGCCGTCGACAGCGTCGCCGACCGGATCGTCACCGGCCTCGACGCGGACGGCGTCAGCCTCCACCGCCCCGAGCTGGGCACCCTGGTCGCCGTCGTCCCCGACGGTCCGCAGGCCCGTGACGAGGCCCGGCGGGCCGTCGACGCCGTCGACGACGAGGCCGTACGGCTGCGCACGGCGGTGAAGTCCCGCGACGGTTTCTTCACCACGTACTGCATCAGCCCGTACTCCCGCTACCTCGCCCGCTGGTGCGCCCGCCGGGGCCTGACCCCGAACCAGGTCACCACGGCCTCGCTGATCACCGCCCTGATCGCGGCCGGCTGCGCGGCCACCGGCACCCGCGGCGGCTATGTCGCCGCCGGCCTGCTGCTGATCCTCTCCTTCGTCCTCGACTGCACCGACGGCCAGCTGGCCCGCTACTCCCTGCAGTACTCCACGCTCGGCGCCTGGCTCGACGCCACCTTCGACCGCGCCAAGGAGTACGCCTACTACGCGGGCCTCGCCCTCGGCGCCGCCCGGGGCGGCGACGACGTCTGGGCCCTCGCCCTCGCCGCGATGGTCCTGCAGACCTGCCGGCACGTCGTCGACTTCTCCTTCAACGAGGCGAACCACGACGCCACCGGCAACACCAGCCCCACCGCCGCCCTCTCCGGCAAGCTCGACAGCGTCGGCTGGACGGTCTGGGTCCGCCGCATGATCGTCCTGCCGATCGGTGAGCGCTGGGCGATGATCGCCGTCCTCACGGCCCTCACCACGCCCCGCATCACCTTCTACGCGCTGCTCGTCGGCTGCGCCTTCGCCGCGACGTACACCACGGCGGGCCGCGTCCTGCGCTCGCTGACGCGCAAGGCACAGCGGACGGACCGTGCCGCACGGGCGCTGGCCGACCTCGCGGACAGCGGACCCCTGGCCGAGCTGCTCGGGCGGGTCCTGCCCGGCGGACCACGCGCCCTGGCACCCGTGTTCGCCTTCGCCGGCGCCGTCGTCGTGGTGCTCGCGGCCTGGATCGACGGACCCGGCCGGTCGGTCGTCATCTGCGCCGCCGTCTACGTCCTGGTGTCCTCCGAGGCCGTCGCGCGCCCCCTCAAGGGCCCCCTCGACTGGCTGATCCCCCCGCTCTTCCGCGCCGCCGAATACGGCACCGTCCTGATCCTCGCGGCCAAAGCCGAGGTGAACGGCGCCCTTCCCGCGGCTTTCGGGCTCGTGGCGGCCGTCGCCTACCATCACTACGACACGGTGTACCGCATCCGCGGTGACGCCGGCGCGCCGCCCCGGTGGCTGGTGCGGGCGATCGGCGGTCACGACGGCAGGACCCTGCTGGTCGCCGTCCTCGCCGCGCTGCTCGCGCCCACAGAGTTCAAGGCCGCGCTCACGGCTCTCGCCGTGGCCGTGGCGCTGCTGGTGCTCATCGAGAGCATCCGCTTCTGGGTGACCGCCCATAAGACAGGCGCACCCGCCGTACACGATGAAGGAGAACCCGCATGATCGGCCTCGTGCTGGCGGCCGGCGCCGGACGGCGTCTTCGCCCCTACACCGACACCCTTCCCAAGGCTCTGGTGCCGGTGGGCCCCGAGGGCGCCGAGGACAGCCTGACCGTTCTCGACCTCACCCTCGGCAACTTCGCCGAGATCGGCCTGACCGAGGTCGCGATCATCGTCGGGTACCGCAAGGAGGCCGTCTACGAGCGCCGCGAGGCGCTGGAGCAGAAGTACGGCGTCAAGATCACCCTGATCGACAACGACAAGGCCGAGGAGTGGAACAACGCCTACTCCCTGTGGTGCGGCCGTGACGCCATCAAGCACTCGGTGATCCTCGCCAACGGCGACACCGTGCACCCGGTCTCCGTCGAGAAGACCCTGCTCGCCGCCCGCGGCGACGGCAAGAAGATCATCCTCGCCCTCGACACGGTGAAGTCCCTCGCCGACGAGGAGATGAAGGTCGTCGTGGGCCCCGAGGGCGGCATGACCAAGATCACCAAGCTGATGGACCCCGCCGAGGCGACCGGTGAGTACATCGGCGTCACCCTCATCGAGGGCGAGGCCGCCGACGAGCTGGCCGACGCCCTGAAGACGGTCTTCGAGACGGACCCGCAGCAGTTCTACGAGCACGGCTACCAGGAGCTCGTGAACCGCGGCTTCCGGATCGACGTCGCGCCCATCGGTGACGTCAAGTGGGTCGAGATCGACAACCACGACGACCTCGCCAAGGGACGTGAGATCGCGTGCCAGTACTGACGAGGCTCATCCCCTCGCCGATCGTCGTGGACATCCGTCCCGGCGCGCTCGATGACCTGGCGACGATCCTGTCGGACCAGCGCATCGCGCCGTCGGGCCGGCTGGCCTTCGCGATCAGCTCGCGCTCCGGCGCGGCCCTGCGCGACCGGTTCGCCCCGGCGCTGCCGGAGGCCGACTGGTTCAGCGACGCCGACGGCACCATCGACGGAGCGGTACGGCTCGCCGACTCGATCAAGAAGGGCGGTCACTACGACGCCGTGGTCGGGCTCGGCGGCGGCAAGGTCATCGACTGCGCCAAGTACGCGGCCGCCCGGGTGGGCCTGCCGTTGGTCGCGGTCGCCACCAACCTCGCCAACGACGGCCTCTGCTCCCCGGTCGCCACCCTCGACAACGACGCGGGCCGCGGCTCCTACGGTGTGCCGAACCCGATCGGCATCGTCATCGACCTCGACGTCATCCGTGAGGCCCCGGTGCGCTTCGTGCGGGCCGGTATCGGCGACGTGATCTGCAAGATCTCCGCCGTGGCCGACTGGGAGCTGTCCAGCCGGGAGACCGGCGAGAAGGTCGACGGACTGGCCGCCGCCATGGCCCGCCAGGCCGCCGAGGCCGTGCTGCGCCACCCCGGCGGGGTCGGCGACGACGACTTCCTGACCACGCTCTCCGAGTCCCTCGTGCTCTGCGGGATCTCCATGTCCGTGGCCGGTGACAGCCGTCCCGCCTCGGGTGCCTGCCACGAGATCAGCCACGCGTTCGACCTCAGCTTCCCCAAGCGCAACGCCCTGCACGGCGAACAGTGCGGTCTCGGCGGCGCGTTCGCCACGTTCCTGCGGGGCAACCACGAGGTCGCCGGCCAGATGGTCGAGGTCCTGCGCCACCACGGGCTGCCCGTCCTCCCGGACGAGATCGGCTTCACCGTGGACGAGTTCGTCCAGGTCGTGGAGTTCGCCCCGCAGACCCGGCCGGGCCGCTACACCATCCTGGAACACCTCGAACTGAGCACCGAACAGATCAAGGACGCCTACGCCGACTATGCCAAAGCCATCAGTAGCTGAGCTGCGCCCGGTCGTTCACCCCCCGGGTGTGAAGGACCGGCGCAGCGGTGAGCACTGGGCCGGCCGGCTCTACATGCGCGAGATCTCGCTGCGCATCGACCGGCACCTGGTGAACACCCGGGTCACGCCCAACCAGCTGACCTACCTGATGACCGTCTTCGGCGTCCTCGCCGCCCCGGCCCTGCTGGTGCCGGGCATCCCGGGCGCCGTCCTCGGTGTGCTGATGGTCCAGCTGTACCTGCTGTTCGACTGCGTCGACGGAGAGATCGCCCGCTGGCGCAAGCAGTACTCGATGACCGGCGTCTACGTCGACCGGGTCGGCGCCTACCTGTGCGACGCGGCCGTGCTGGTCGGCTTCGGTCTGCGCGCGGCCGACCTGTGGGGCACCGGCCGGATCGACTGGCTGTGGGCCTTCCTCGGCACGCTCGCCGCGCTCGGCGCCATCCTGATCAAGGCCGAGACGGACCTCGTCGGGGTCGCCCGGCACCAGACGGGCAAGCCGCCGGTCCAGGAGTCGGCCGCCGAGCCGCGCTCCTCCGGCATGGCGCTGGCCCGCAAGGCCGCCGCCGCCCTGAAGTTCCACCGGCTCATCCTCGGTGTCGAGGCCTCCCTGCTGATCCTGGTCTTCGCGGTCCTGGACCAGATGCGGGGCGACCTCTTCTTCTCCCGGCTCGGCGTCGCCGTGCTCGCCGGCATCGCGCTCCTCCAGACCCTGCTGCACCTGGTGTCCATCCTGGCCTCCAGCAGGCTGAAGTGAGCGGCGGCATGAAGGTCGGCGCGGTGATCATCACCATGGGCAACCGCCCCGACGAACTCCGCGCCCTCCTCGACTCCGTCGCCAAGCAGGAGGGCGACCGGGTCGAGGTGGTCGTCGTCGGCAACGGCTCGCCCGTCCCGGACGTCCCCGAGGGCGTACGGACGGTCGAGCTGCCCGAGAACCTCGGCATACCCGGCGGCCGTAACGTAGGCATAGAGGCGTTCGGGCCCGGCGGCCGGGACGTCGACGTCCTGCTCTTCCTCGACGACGACGGCCTGCTCGCCCACCACGACACCGCCGAACTCTGCCGCCGGGCCTTCGACGCCGACCCCGAGCTCGGCATCGTCAGCTTCCGGATCGCCGACCCGGAGAACGGGCAGACCCAGCGGCGCCATGTGCCCCGGCTGCGGGCCGCCGACCCGATGCGCTCCTCCCGGGTCACCACCTTCCTCGGCGGCGCCAACGCCGTACGCACCCAGGTCTTCGCCGAAGTCGGCGGGCTCCCGGACGAGTTCTTCTACGCGCACGAGGAGACCGACCTGGCCTGGCGGGCCCTCGACGCGGGCTGGATGATCGACTACCGGTCCGACATGGTGCTGTACCACCCCACGACCGCCCCCTCCCGGCACGCGGTCTACCACCGCATGGTCGCGCGCAACCGCGTCTGGCTCGCGCGCCGCAACCTCCCCGCGCCGCTCGTCCCGGTCTACCTGGGCGTCTGGCTGCTGCTGACGCTGCTGCGCAAGCCCTCCGGGCCGGCGCTGAAGGCATGGTTCGGCGGTTTCAAGGAGGGCTGGACGAGTCACTGCGGCCCCCGCCGGCCCATGAAGTGGCGTACGGTATGGCGGCTGACCCGACTGGGCCGACCGCCCGTCATCTGACACGCTCGAAATCTGAGAGCATTCGGCCGTACCCGGCCCAGGTTTCCGCCTCGGCCCGACCAGGCCACGCACTTTGAGGACGAAAGTTTCCATTTGTGAGTGAGACAACGCATGACGGCAGGGTTGTGGTGAGCGACCGACCGTCGCCCGACGACGGGCTCTCCGCCACGGAACTGGCCGCCAAGTACGGGCTCGCCGTGAGCGGCGCCCGACCCGGACTCGTGGAGTACGTCCGCCAGATGTGGGGGCGGCGTCACTTCATCCTGGCCTTCTCCCAGGCGAAGCTCACCGCGCAGTACAGCCAGGCCAAGCTCGGCCAGCTGTGGCAGGTGGCCACTCCGCTGCTCAACGCGCTGGTGTACTTCCTGATCTTCGGCCTCATCCTGGGCGCCGACCGGGGCATGCCCCGCGAGGTGTACATCCCGTTCCTGGTCACGGGTGTGTTCGTGTTCACCTTCACCCAGAGTTCGGTGATGGCGGGTGTCCGCGCGATCTCCGGCAACCTCGGCCTGGTACGCGCCCTGCACTTCCCGCGCGCCTCGCTGCCGATCTCCTTCGCGCTCCAGCAGCTCCAGCAGCTGCTGTTCTCGATGATCGTGCTGTTCTGCGTGGCGGTCGGCTTCGGCAGCTATCCGTCGCTGTCCTGGCTGCTGATCGTCCCCGTGCTGGCGCTGCAGTTCCTGTTCAACACCGGCCTCGCGCTGATCATGGCCCGCATGGGTTCCAAGACACCGGACCTCGCGCAGCTGATGCCGTTCGTGATGCGGACCTGGATGTACGCCTCCGGCGTCATGTTCTCCATCCCGGTGATGCTGGAGGACCACCCCCAGTGGATCGCCGACGTCCTGCAGTGGAACCCGGCCGCGATCTACATGGACCTGATGCGCTTCGCGCTGATCGACGGCTACGGCTCGGAGAACCTGCCCCCGCACGTGTGGGCGGTCGCCGGCGGCTGGGCGGCGCTGATCGCGCTCGGCGGTTTCGTGTACTTCTGGAAGGCGGAGGAGAGGTACGGCCGTGGCTGAGTCACTGATCCCCACCGTCATCGCTGACGAACTGCACATCGTCTACCGCGTCAACGGCGCCAGGACCGGCAAGGGCAGCGCGACCGCCGCCCTCAGCCGCATCCTCAAGCGCGGCTCCGACGACGCCAAGCGCGGTGTCCGCAAGGTGCACGCCGTCAAGGGCGTCTCCTTCATCGCCTACCGCGGCGAGGCCATCGGCCTGATCGGCTCCAACGGCTCCGGCAAGTCCACCCTGCTGCGCGCCATCGCGGGCCTGCTCCCCGCGGAGAAGGGCAAGGTCTACACCGACGGCCAGCCCTCGCTGCTCGGCGTCAACGCCGCCCTGATGAACGACCTCACGGGCGAACGGAACGTCATATTGGGCGGCCTCGCGATGGGCATGTCCCGCGAGCAGATCAGGGAGCGCTACCAGGGCATCGTCGACTTCTCCGGCATCAACGAGAAGGGCGACTTCATCACCCTCCCCATGCGTACCTACTCCTCCGGTATGGCGGCCCGGCTGCGGTTCTCCATCGCGGCGGCCAAGGACCACGACGTCCTGATGATCGACGAGGCCCTCGCCACCGGCGACCGCGCGTTCCAGAAGCGGTCCGAGGCCCGCATCCGCGAGCTGCGCAAGGAGGCCGGCACGGTCTTCCTGGTCAGCCACAACAACAAGTCCATCCGCGACACCTGCGACCGAGTGCTGTGGCTGGAACGCGGCGAGCTGCGCATGGACGGCCCGACGGACGAGGTCCTGAAGGAATACGAGAAGTTCACGGGCAAGTAGGGCGCCACGGCCCGACACGACCCGGGCCCCACCGGAACTGTTCCGGTGGGGCCCGGCGTCTGCAAGGGATACCGGGGAACGGCGTCGCGCAAGGGAAACGCCAACTTCGGCAAGGACCGTGTCAACTCCGGCCACCTATAGGAATCTTGGGGGCAATCGGTGCGTTCTTGTGATGTGCAGGACACCCCGACGGAGCATGGTGCGTTGTACAACGTAAGCTGTAACGGTGCCCAATCGCGGCAAGTGGGTCCATAATGCGCGACACCCGGCATCCGCCGCAGACACCGCCCACTGGGCGGCGTGTCCGAAATAGTGCGTATTGGGTCGGCAGTGTAGAACGGGAGATGTGACGGCCATGGCTCTGAAGACTCCCCAGCTCAACCACGCTTCTGCCGTGCCCGCGCCGGGTGACGAGCGGTGACCGAAACCGGGACGGCGCGCACCGGTGACCCCGAGCGCGACACCCTCGACAAGGCCCGGGCCGAGAACTTTCCCGTCGCCCCGTTCTTCCTGCCCCGGGCCTGGCGCGAGGACCTCATGGCCGTCTACGGCTTCGCCCGCCTCGTCGACGACATCGGCGACGGCGACCTCGCCCCCGGCGGCGCCGACGCCCGTCTCCTCGGCGTCGGCCCGCAGGACGCCGGCGACCGGCTCCTCCTCCTCGACGCCTTCGAGGCCGACCTGGCCAAGGTCTTCGACGGCACCCCGGGCCACCCGCTGCTGCGCCGCCTCCAGCGCACGGTCCGCGGCCGCCGTCTCGCCCCCGAGCCGTTCCTCGCCCTGATCGCCGCCAACCGCCAGGACCAACTGGTCAAGCGGTACGAGACCTACGACGACCTGGTCGCCTACTGCGCGCTGTCCGCGAACCCCGTCGGCCGGCTGGTCCTCGCCGTCACCGGCACCACCACCCCCGAGCGGGTCCGGTACGCCGACGCGGTCTGCACCGCGCTGCAGATCGTCGAACACCTCCAGGACGTCGCCGAGGACCTGGGCCGGGACCGCATCTACCTCCCGGCCGCCGACATGAAGCGCTTCCACGTCCAGGAGGCCGATCTCGCCGCACCCACCGCGGGCGCCTCGGTGCGCGCCCTCATCGCGTACGAGGCGGAACGCGCCCGGCGCCTCCTGGACGACGGTACCCCGCTCGTGCGGAGCGTCCACGGCAGGCTGAGGCTGCTCCTCGCGGGGTTCGTGGCGGGCGGAAGGGCGGCGGTCCACGCGATCGCCGCCGCCGAGTTCGACGTACTTCCCGGCTCGCCCAGACCCGGCAGGCTCCGGCTGCTGCGCGAGGCGGGCGCGACCTTGCGAGGAGAGAGGTGATCCGGACCGTGGAGTCGCAACCACGCACGTCCGCGCCGGTACTCGCCGCCTACAGCTACTGCGAGGCCGTCACCGGACAGCAGGCCCGTAACTTCGCCTACGGCATCAGGCTGCTGCCGACGGCCAAGCGCCGCGCGATGTCCGCGCTGTACGCCTTCTCCCGGCGCGTCGACGACATCGGCGACGGCGCGCTCGCGGTCGAGGTCAAGGCGGCCCGGCTGGAGGACACCAGGGCGCTGCTCACCCGGGTCAGGGACGGCTCGGTCGACGAGGACGACACGGATCCCGTCGCGGTCGCCCTCGCCCACGCCGGGGCCGCCTTCCCGGTCCCGCTCGGCGCCCTCGACGAACTCATCGACGGCGTGCTCATGGACGTGCGCGGTGAGCACTACGAGACCTGGGACGACCTGAAGGTCTACTGCCGCTGTGTGGCGGGCTCCATCGGCCGGCTCTCGCTCGGCGTCTTCGGCACCGAACCGGGTGCGCGCGGCGCGGAACGCGCGCCGGAGTACGCCGACACCCTCGGGCTCGCGCTGCAACTGACCAACATCCTCAGGGACGTTCGCGAGGACGCGGAGGGCGGCCGCACCTACCTGCCCACCGACGACCTCGCGAAGTTCGGCTGCTCGGCCGGGTTCGCCGGACCGCTGCCGCCGGCCGACTCCGACTTCGCGGGGCTGGTGCATTTCGAAGTGCGCCGGGCCCGCGCCCTGTTCGCCGAGGGCTACCGGCTCCTACCGATGCTCGACCGCCGCAGCGGAGCCTGCGTCGCGGCCATGGCCGGCATCTACCGCCGGCTGCTGGACCGCATCGAGCGCGAGCCGGAGGCCGTCCTGCGCGGCCGGGTCTCGCTGCCCGGCCGGGAGAAGGCGTACGTCGCCGTCCGCGGCCTCTCCGGTCTCGACACCCGCCACGTGTCGCGCCGTACCGTCAGGAGGCGCGTCTGATGGACAATTCACTCAGGTGTGAATCCATCGGGGAAAAGTGGTACGCAACCCTCCGCAACGCCGTGGCGTCCCTGACTGCGACGGCCCGCCCCGGCGGGATTCGACACCCCGGCGGACCGGCAGGGGAGGGTGCACGATGACCGACGGCGCACAGCCCGGGGGACCACCCGACGGGCACCGTACGGGCCGGACCCCCGCCACGGCCGTGGTGGTCGGCGGGGGGCTGGCCGGTGTCACCGCCGCGCTCTCGCTCGCCGACGCCGGAGTCCGGGTCACCCTCCTGGAGGGCCGGCCCCGCCTCGGCGGACTCGCCTTCTCCTTCCGGCGCGGCGACCTGACCGTCGACAACGGACAGCATGTGTACATGCGGTGCTGCACCGCCTACCGCTGGTTCCTCGACCGCGTCGACGCGACCGCGCTCGCGCCCCTGCAGGATCGTCTCGACGTGCCGGTTCTCGACGCCGGGGGCCGGGTCGGGCGACGGCTCGGCAGGCTGCGGCGCGACGCGCTGCCCGTCCCCCTGCACCTGGGCCGCAGCCTCGCCACGTACCCCCACCTCTCGCTCGCCGACCGCGCGCGGGTGGGGCGGGCCGCACTGGCCCTCAAGGCGCTCGACCCCGCCGATCCCGCCCTGGACGCCCAGGACTTCGCCGGCTGGCTGGCCGCGCACGGCCAGTCGGCGCGGGCCGTCGAGGCGCTGTGGGACCTCGTGGGCGTCGCCACCCTCAACGCGGTCGCCCAGGACGCCTCCCTCGGGCTCGCCGCGATGGTGTTCAGGACGGGCCTGCTGTCCGACCCCGGCGCGGCCGACCTCGGCTGGGCCCATGTCCCGCTGGGCGAACTGCACGACGTGCGAGCCCGCAAGGCGCTCGACTCGGCGGGCGTGCGCACCGAACTCCGTACCCGCGTCACGTCCGTCGCCCCCGGCGAGCACGGGAGCTGGCGGGTCGGGACGCCCGGCGAGAGCCTCGACGCCGACACGGTCGTCCTCGCCGTACCGCAGCGCGAGACGCACGACCTGCTGCCCCCGGGCGCGCTGGACGAGCCCGGACGGCTGCTGGAGATCGGCACCGCGCCGATCCTCAACATCCATGTCGTGTACGACCGTACGGTGCTGAGCCGGCCGTTCTTCGCGGCGCTCGGCTCGCCCGTGCAGTGGGTCTTCGACCGGACCGGGGCGTCCGGGCTGCGTGAGGGCCAGTACCTGGCGCTGTCCCAGTCGGCCGCCCAGGACGAGATCGACACACCCGTGGCCGCGCTGCGCGAGCACTATCTGCCCGAGCTGGAACGGCTGTTGCCGACCGCGCGCGCCGCGCGGGTGCGGGACTTCTTCGTGACCCGGGAGCGCACGGCGACGTTCGCTCCCACCCCCGGCGTCGGACGGCTCAGGCCCGGCGCCCGCACCAAGGCACCCGGCCTGTACCTGGCCGGAGCGTGGACCGCCACCGGGTGGCCCGCGACCATGGAGAGCGCGGTCCGCAGCGGCATCGGCGCGGCGGACGCCGCCCTCGCCGCGCTGGGCCGGCCCCGGGACCACCTCTTCGACTTCGAGGAGGCCGCGTGACGCTCGAAGCGCACCGGGGCGGTTCCCGCGCTCTCGGTACCACGAACACACCGACATCTGGAGAGACTGTGCCCACTGTGCCCCCGGCCGTGACGGCCGCTGCGAGGACCGCGGTGGACGTGACCGCGCTCCTGGAGCGCGGGCGGACCCTGGCCACCCCCGTGCTGCGGGCGGCCGTCGATCGCCTGGCACCCCCCATGGACACCGTCGCCGCCTACCACTTCGGCTGGATCGACGCCCACGGCAACCCGGCGGACGGCGACGGCGGCAAGGCCGTGCGTCCCGCCCTCGCCGTCATGTCCGCCGAGGTCACCGGCGCCGCACCCGAGGCCGGCATCCCCGGCGCGGTCGCGGTGGAACTGGTGCACAACTTCTCGCTGCTGCACGACGACCTGATGGACGGAGACGAACAGCGCCGCCACCGCGACACCGTCTGGAAGGTGCACGGCCCCGCCCAGGCCATCCTCGTGGGTGACGCGCTGATGGTCCTCGCCAACGAGATCCTCCTCGAACTGGGCACCGCCGAGGCAGCCCGCGCCACCCGCCGCGTCACCACGGCGACCCGGGCGCTCATCGACGGCCAGGCCCAGGACATCTCCTACGAGCACCGCGAGCGGGTCACCGTCGAGGAGTGCCTGGAGATGGAGGGCAACAAGACCGGCGCCCTCCTCGCCTGCGCCTGTTCCATCGGCGCCGTCCTCGGCGGCGCCGACGACCACACCGCCGACACCCTGGAGAAGTACGGCTACCACCTCGGGCTCGCCTTCCAGGCCGTCGACGACCTGCTGGGCATCTGGGGCGACCCGGTCTCCACCGGTAAGCAGACCTGGAGCGACCTGCGCCAGCGCAAGAAGTCCCTGCCGGTCGTCGCCGCCCTCGCGGCCGGCGGACCGGCCTCGGAGCGGCTCGGCGAGCTCCTGGCCGCGGACGCCAAGGCCAGCGACTTCGAGAACTTCTCCGAGGAGGAGTTCGCCGCCCGCGCCGCCCTCATCGAGGAGGCCGGCGGCCGGGAGTGGGCCGTCCAGGAAGCCCGCCGCCAGCACACGATCGCCATCGAGGCGCTGGACTCGATCCGGATGCCCGAGCGCGTCCGGGACGAGTTCGCGGCCCTCGCCGACTTCGTCGTCGTACGGAAGAGATGACCGCCCTCACCCAGGAGTCGACCCTCATCGGTCGAATAGCCCTCGCGTAGTCGCCGGCCGGTGCCCGTCACCGGAGACGCACCGGCCGACGGCTGACCCACCGCAGAGAGATCCGTCCACTGCACGAAGGGGAAGCCATGACAGCGACGACCGACGGAAGCACCGGGGCCCTGCCGCCCCGCGCCCCCTCGGCCAGCGACACCGACCAGGGCACTCCTGTGACGGCGGGGGTCCAGGAGGCGGCGGTGCACGCCGTGGGGCGGGCCGCCGACTTCCTGCTCTCCCGGCAGGACGCCCAGGGCTGGTGGAAGGGCGACCTGGAGACCAACGTCACCATGGACGCCGAGGACCTGCTGCTCCGCCAGTTCCTGGGCATCCGCGACGAGGCGACCACACGGGCCGCCGCCCTCTTCATCCGGGGCGAACAGCGCCCGGACGGCACCTGGGCCACCTTCTACGGCGGCCCCTCCGACCTCTCGGCCACCGTCGAGGCGTACGTCGCGCTGCGGCTGGCGGGGGACGACCCGGCCCAGCCGCACATGGCGAAGGCGTCCGCCTGGATCCGGGGGCGGGGCGGGATCGCGGCCGCCCGGGTCTTCACCCGCATCTGGCTGGCGCTGTTCGGCTGGTGGAAGTGGGACGACCTGCCGGAGATGCCGCCGGAGATCGTGTACTTCCCCACCTGGATGCCGCTGAACATCTACGACTTCGGCTGCTGGGCCCGCCAGACGATCGTGCCGCTGACCGTGGTGTCGGCGAAGCGCCCGGTGCGGCCCGCGCCGTTCCCGCTCGACGAACTGCACACCGATCCGGGGCGGCCGAACCCGCCCAGACCCCTGGACCGGCTGGGCAGTTGGGAAGGAGCCTTCCAACGGCTCGACAGGGCCCTGCACGGCTACCACAAGGTGGCACTGAAGCGGCTGCGCCGGGCGGCCATGAACAGGGCGGCCCGCTGGATCGTCGAGCGCCAGGAGAACGACGGCTGCTGGGGCGGCATCCAGCCCCCCGCCGTCTACTCGATCATCGCGCTGCACCTGCTCGGCTACGACCTGCGGCACCCCGTGATGCGGGCCGGGCTGGAGTCCCTCGACCGGTTCGCCGTGTGGCGCGAGGACGGGGCCAGGATGATCGAGGCCTGCCAGTCCCCGGTGTGGGACACCTGCCTCGCCACCATCGCCCTCGCCGACGCCGGCCTGCCCGCCGACCACCCCCAACTGGTCAGGGCCGCCGACTGGATGCTCGGCGAGGAGATCGTCCGCCCCGGCGACTGGTCGGTGAAGCGGCCCCAACTCGCGCCCGGAGGCTGGGCGTTCGAGTTCCACAACGACAACTACCCCGACATCGACGACACCGCCGAGGTCGTTCTCGCACTGCGCCGAGTGCGGCACCACGACCCCGAGCGCGTGGAGAGGGCCGTCCGGCGCGGGGTGCGCTGGACCCTGGGCATGCAGTCCGGGAACGGGGCGTGGGGCGCGTTCGACGCCGACAACACCAGCCCGTTCCCCAACCGGCTGCCGTTCTGCGACTTCGGGGAGGTCATCGACCCGCCGTCCGCCGACGTCACCGCGCACGTGGTGGAGATGCTCGCGGCGGAGGGCCTGGCCCACGACCCGCGCACCCGGCGCGGCATCGAGTGGCTGCTCGCCGAACAGGAGCCCAGCGGAGCCTGGTTCGGCCGCTGGGGCGTCAACTACGTCTACGGCACCGGGTCGGTGGTCCCCGCCCTGGTGACCGCGGGGTTGCCCGCCGCACACCCCGCGATCCGCCGTGCCGTGGCCTGGCTGGAGACCGTGCAGAACGACGACGGCGGCTGGGGCGAGGACCTGCGCTCCTACCCCGACCCCGCCGAATGGGGCGGCAAGGGCGCCTCCACCGCCTCCCAGACCGCGTGGGCGCTGCTCGCGCTGCTGGCGGCGGGGGAGCGGGACACCAAGGCCACCGAGCGCGGCGTCGAGTGGCTGGCCCGGACCCAGCGGGAGGACGGGTCCTGGGACGAGCCGCACTTCACCGGCACCGGCTTCCCCTGGGACTTCTCCATCAACTACCACCTCTACCGACAGGTCTTCCCGCTCACCGCGCTCGGCCGGTACGTCCACGGCGAACCGGCCGTCCTGAAGCCCGGGAAACGCTGATGAACGCGCCCGCCGCCCCGGCCCCGCTGCTGATCGCCTGCGCCCTCGGCATCGAACGGCTCGCCCTGCGCAGCGGGGACCGGGGCGGCGCCGGGGGCCCGGTCACCGTCCTGCGCACCGGCATGGGGCCGAGGGCCGCCGAGCGGTCCGTCACCCGGCTGCTCGCCGACCCCGGGCTGCGCGACGCGGCCGTGCTGGCCACCGGGTTCTGCGCCGGACTCGCGCCGGGCATGCGGCCCGGCGACCTGGTCGTCGCCGAGGAGACCTGGGGCCCCGGCGACGCCGTCACCCGCTGCGTCTCCTCCCGGCGCCTGGTGGAGGCGCTGGAGCGCGTCGTGCCCGGACGCCTGGTCCACACCGGCCCGCTCACCGGATCCGACCACGTCGTACGCGGTCAGGAACGGTCCGACCTCCACGCGACCGGCGCACTCGCGGTCGACATGGAGTCCGCCGTCACGCTCCACTGCGCCGTGAGATCGGGCGCACGCCCGGTTGCGGCCGTCCGGGTGGTCGTGGACGCTCCAGAACATGAACTGGTCCGGATCGGCACGGTACGCGGTGGAATATCGGCTTTCCGCGTCCTTCGTGCCGTCCTTCCCGCTTACTACGAATGGCACCGTTCCTTGCTGCTCCCCAGGAGGTGAGCCAGATGGCCATGCCGCTCCGCCAGTCCATCAAGGTGGCGACGTATCTCGCTGAACAGAAGCTCCGCAAGCGGGACAAGTTCCCGCTGATCGTCGAGCTGGAACCGCTCTACGCCTGCAACCTGAAGTGCGAGGGCTGCGGGAAGATCCAGCACCCTGCGGGCGTGCTCAAGCAGCGCATGCCGGTGGCGCAGGCCGTGGGCGCCGTCCTGGAGTCCGGTGCGCCGATGGTGTCCATCGCCGGCGGCGAGCCCCTGATGCACCCTCAGATCGACGAGATCGTCCGGCAGTTGGTGGCGAGGAGGAAGTACGTCTTCCTGTGCACCAACGCCCTGCTGATGCGCAAGAAGATGGAGAAGTTCAAGCCTTCGCCGTACTTCGCGTTCGCCGTGCACATCGACGGGCTGCGGGAGCGGCACGACGAGTCGGTCGCCAAGGAAGGGGTGTTCGACGAGGCCGTCGCCGCCATCAAGGAGGCCAAGCGGCGCGGCTTCCGGGTGACCACCAACTCGACCTTCTTCAACACCGACACCCCGCAGACCATCATCGAGGTCCTCAACTACCTCAACGACGACCTCCAGGTCGACGAGATGATGATCTCCCCCGCGTACGCCTATGAGAAGGCCCCCGACCAGGAGCACTTCCTCGGCGTCGAGCAGACCCGCGAACTGTTCAAGAAGGCGTTCGCCGGCGGCAACCGCCGTCGCTGGCGGCTCAACCACTCGCCCCTGTTCCTCGACTTCCTGGAGGGCAAGGTCGACTTCCCGTGCACGGCGTGGGCGATCCCCAACTACTCCCTCTTCGGCTGGCAGAAGCCCTGCTACCTGATGAGCGACGGGTACGTCACCACCTACCGGGAGCTGATCGAGGACACCGACTGGGACGCCTACGGCCGGGGCAAGGACCCGCGGTGCGCCAACTGCATGGCGCACTGCGGCTACGAGCCGACCGCCGTCCTCGCCACCATGGGCTCGCTGAAGGAGTCCCTGCGCGCCCTGCGCGAGACGGTCTCCGGGACCCACGGGAACCAGGGGTGACGCGATGACCGCCGTAGCGCTCGGCGTTCCCGAGGTACCGGTGCGGCCGATCGCCGAGCGGCGTGTCTCGCGGGGCATCCGGGTCGGATCGGTGGCGGTCGGTGGCGGGGCCCCCGTCTCCGTGCAGTCGATGACGACGACCCGTACGTCGGACGTCGGCGCCACCCTGCAGCAGATCGCCGAACTCACCGCGGCCGGCTGCCAGATCGTCCGCGTCGCCTGCCCCACGCAGGACGACGCGGACGCCCTGCCCGCCATCGCCGGCAAGTCGCAGATCCCGGTGATCGCGGACATCCACTTCCAGCCGAAGTACGTGTTCGCGGCGATCGAGGCCGGCTGCGCCGCCGTCCGCGTCAACCCCGGAAACATCAAGCAGTTCGACGACAAGGTCAAGGAGATCGCGCGGGCGGCGAAGGACCACGACACGCCGATCCGGATCGGGGTCAACGCCGGCTCGCTCGACCGGCGGCTGCTCCAGAAGTACGGGAAGGCGACGCCCGAGGCGCTGGTGGAGTCCGCGCTGTGGGAGGCGTCGCTTTTCGAGGAGCACGACTTCCGGGACATCAAGATCTCGGTCAAGCACAACGACCCGGTCGTGATGATCGAGGCGTACCGGCAGCTGGCCGCGCGCTGCGACTACCCGCTGCACCTCGGGGTGACCGAGGCCGGTCCCGCCTTCCAGGGGACCATCAAGTCGGCCGTCGCCTTCGGGGCTCTGCTCGCCGAGGGGATCGGCGACACGATCCGGGTGTCGCTGAGCGCTCCGCCGGTCGAGGAGATCAAGGTCGGCATCCAGATCCTTCAGTCGCTGAACCTGCGGCAGCGGCGGCTGGAGATCGTCTCGTGCCCCTCGTGCGGACGGGCGCAGGTCGATGTGTACCGGCTGGCGGACGAGGTGTCCGCCGGGCTGGAGGGCATGGAGGTCCCGTTGCGGGTCGCGGTCATGGGCTGCGTCGTCAACGGACCCGGCGAGGCACGGGAGGCGGACCTGGGGGTCGCCTCCGGCAACGGCAAGGGGCAGATCTTCGTGAAGGGTGAGGTCATCAGGACCGTGCCCGAGTCGAAGATCGTGGAGACCCTCATCGACGAGGCGATGAAGATCGCTGAACGGATGGAACGGGACGGCGTCGCGTCGGGGGAGCCGGCGGTCACCGTGAGCTGACAACACGGACTGAGAGAGCACGGATCGAGAGGGGGCCCGACGTGACGATTCTGGAGAGCATCCGGCAACCGCGCGACCTGAAGGCGCTGACCGAGGCGGAACTCGGGGAACTGGCCGAAGAAATCCGCGAGTTCCTGGTGCACGCGGTCGCCAGGACCGGTGGTCACCTGGGGCCCAACCTGGGGGTGGTGGAGCTCACCGTCGCGCTCCACCGGGTCTTCGAGTCGCCCGCCGACCGCATCGTCTGGGACACCGGTCACCAGAGCTATGTGCACAAGCTGCTGACCGGTCGTCAGGACTTCTCCAAGCTGCGCGGCAAGGGCGGCCTGTCCGGCTATCCCTCGCGCGAGGAGTCCGAGCACGACATCGTCGAGAACAGTCACGCCTCCACCGCCCTCGGCTGGGCGGACGGCCTCGCCAAGGCCCGCCAGGTGCTGGGGGAGCGGGGCCATGTGGTCGCGGTCGTCGGTGACGGCGCGCTCACCGGAGGCATGGCCTGGGAGGCGCTCAACAACATCGCGGCCGCCAAGGACCGGCCGCTGATCATCGTCGTCAACGACAACGAGCGCTCGTACTCCCCGACCATCGGCGGCCTCGCCAACCACCTCGCGACCCTGCGCACCACCGACGGCTACGAGCAGTTCCTCGCCTGGGGCAAGGAGCTGCTGCTGCGCACCCCGGTCGTCGGCAAGGAGGTCTACGAGGCGCTGCACGGCGCGAAGAAGGGCTTCAAGGACGCGTTCGCGCCGCAGGGCATGTTCGAGGACCTGGGCCTGAAGTACGTCGGCCCGATCGACGGGCACGACATCGGCGCCGTCGAGTCGGCGCTGCGCCGCGCCAAGCGCTTCCACGGCCCGGTCCTGGTGCACTGTCTGACGCAGAAGGGCCGGGGGTACGAGCCCGCGCTCGCCGACGAGGAGGACCACTTCCATACGGTCGGCGTGATGGACCCCCTGACCTGCGAGCCGCTCGCGTCTGCCGGCGGACCGTCCTGGACCTCGGTCTTCGGTGACGAGATCGTCCGGATCGGCGACGAGCGCGAGGACGTCGTGGCCGTCACGGCGGCCATGCTGCACCCGGTGGGACTCGGCAGGTTCGCGGAGAGGTTCCCCGACCGGGTGTGGGACGTCGGGATCGCCGAGCAGCACGCCACCGTGTCGGCGGCCGGCCTCGCCACCGGCGGGCTGCACCCCGTCGTGGCCGTCTACGCGACCTTCCTCAACCGGGCCTTCGATCAGCTGCTGATGGACGTGGCACTGCACCGGTGCGGGGTCACCTTCGTCCTGGACCGCGCCGGTGTGACCGGGGTCGACGGCGCGTCGCACAACGGCATGTGGGACATGTCCGTCCTCCAGGTCGTCCCCGGGCTGCGGATCGCCGCGCCGCGCGACGCGGAGCAACTGCGGGCCCAGCTGCGGGAAGCCGTCGCGGTGGACGACGCCCCCACGCTGATCCGGTTTCCGAAGGAGTCGGTGGGGCCGCGGATCCCGTCCCTGGAGCGGGTGGGCGGCATGGACGTCCTGCACCGCTCCGACGCGCCGGAGGACCCGGCGGTCCTGCTGGTCGCCGTCGGTGTGATGGCGTCGGTCTGTCTGCGGGCCGCCGAACTGCTCCAGGCACGGGGCATCGGCTGCACGGTCGTCGACCCGCGCTGGGTCAAGCCCGTCGACCCGGCGCTGCCGGGGCTCGCCGGCGTCCACCGCCTGGTGGCCGTCGTGGAGGACAACAGCCGGGCCGCCGGGGTCGGTTCGGCGGTCGCGCTCGCCCTGGGGGACGCCGAGGTCGACGTGCCCGTACGGCGGTTCGGGATTCCGGAGCAGTTCCTCCCGCACGCCAAGCGCGGGGAGGTGCTGGCGGACATAGGGCTGACGCCGGTCGAGATCGCCGGCCGGATCAGCGCCTCGCTGGCCGCCGGGGGCGAGGCGGCGAAGGGGGACCTGTCCGTGGCCCAGCCGTCCGAGGCCCAGCCCTCCCTGGCCGGGGCGCGCGTGGCCGGGCCGTCCGAGGAGAAACCACGATGACCATCCTGGAACCCGCCGCCACCGAGGAGTTCGACCTCGGCCGACTCCTGGCCGAACGCGGCGCCGAGCGCTACGAGCTGCATGCCCGGCACCTCAACCACCAGCTGCCGCGCATGCTGCACACCATCGGCTTCGACAAGGTCTACGAGCGGGCCGAGGGCGCCTACTTCTGGGACGCGGACGGCAACGACTACCTGGACATGCTCGCCGGGTTCGGGGTGATGGGGCTCGGCCGCCACCATCCCGTGGTCCGCAAGGCGCTGCACGACGTGCTCGACGCCCAGCTCGCCGACCTGACCCGCTTCGACTGCCAGCCGCTGCCCGGTCTGCTGGCCGAGAAGCTGCTCGCCCACAGTCCCCACCTGGACCGGGTGTTCTTCGGCAACAGCGGCACGGAGGCCGTCGAGACCGCGCTGAAGTTCGCCCGGTACGCCACCGGCCGGCCGCGGGTCCTCTACTGCGACCACGCCTTCCACGGGCTCACCACCGGCTCGCTCTCCGTCAACGGCGAGGACGGCTTCCGGGACGGCTTCGCACCGCTGCTCCCCGACACGGCCGTGCCGCTCGGCGATCTCGACGCGCTGGCGAGGGAGGTGCGCAAGGGCGACGTCGCCGCCCTCGTCGTCGAGCCCGTCCAGGGCAAGGGCGTGCGCGAGGCGCCGCCCGGCTATCTGCGCGCCGCCCAGGAACTGCTCCACGGGCACGGGGCGCTGCTGATCCTCGACGAGGTGCAGACCGGGCTCGGGCGGACCGGGGAGTTCTACGCCTACCAGCACGAGGACGGGGTCGAGCCCGATCTGGTGTGTGTGGCGAAGGCACTCTCCGGCGGCTATGTGCCGGTCGGCGCCACTCTCGGCAAGGAGTGGATCTTCAAGAAGGTCTACTCGTCCATGGACCGCGTTCTCGTGCACTCGGCGAGCTTCGGCTCCAACGCCCAGGCCATGGCGGCCGGGCTCGCCGTCCTCTCCGTCATGGACAACGAGCGGATCGTGGCGAACGCCCGGGCCACGGGCGAGCTGCTCAAAGCCCGGCTCTCGGCACTCGTCGACAAGTACGAGCTCCTCAGCGACGTACGCGGCCGGGGGCTGATGATCGGCATCGAGTTCGGCAGGCCCAGGTCGCTGAAGCTGCGCAGCCGCTGGACGATGCTCCAGGCGGCCCGCAAGGGGCTGTTCGCCCAGATGGTCGTCGTACCGCTGCTGCGACGGCACCGCATCCTCACCCAGGTCTCCGGCGACCATCTGGAGGTGATCAAGCTGATCCCGCCCCTGATCGTCGGGGAGCGGGAGGTGGACCGTTTCGTCGAGGCGTTCACCGCGGTCATGGACGACGCGCACAGCGGGGGCGGACTCATGTGGGACTTCGGCAGGACGCTGGTGAAACAGGCGGTGGCCAACCGCTAGTGGGGGCCGGTGGACGTGCTGCCAGGCCTCGGCCGCGCGGCTTTTGCCTCTGAGGCAAGGAATTTGCCGCTGAGGCAATACTGCGGCTGAATGGAGCCATGAGCCCCTCCGAGGGTACGCACCCTCCCGAGAACCCGGCGGACGAGGCCCTGCCCGCCGTCGCCCCGCAGCTGCGGGCCCTGCGCCGCCGGGCCTCCCTCACCCTGGAGACCGCGGCCCGCGCCGCCGGCCTCTCGCCCGCGCACCTCTCCCGGCTGGAGACCGGGCAGCGCCAGCCCTCGCTGCCGATGCTGCTCACCCTGGCCCGCGTCTACGGTACGACGGTCTCGGAGCTGCTCGGTGAGACCGTCGCCGAGCGGGACGCCGTGCTGCGCGCCCCCGACGCAGAGCCCACCCGGGCGGGCGGCTGGACCTACTGGCAGGCCGGCGCGTCCGGGCGCGGGATGCAGGCCCTGCGTGTCCACGTACCGTACGGCTCACAGGGCGACATCGTGCGGGTCCATCCCGGCGAGGAGTGGCTCTACGTCCTGACCGGGCGGCTGCGGCTGCGCCTCGGGGACACCGCGCATCTGCTCGCGCCCGGTGACAGCGCCCACTTCGACTCGCTGACCCCGCACCGCATCACCGCCGCCGACCAGGACGGCGCCGACCTCCTGTTCGTCCACACCCTGCTGCAGAGCCCGGCCGCCGCGCTGTGCCTCGGGCCGATCACTCCCGGAGAGACACCATGACCGACCTGGAAGAGAAGTTCCCCCGTGCCCTGTGGGTGCGGCTGATCATCTACATCGCGGTCGGCCATGTCTTCGCGGCCTTCATCTACCTGCTGTTCGAACTGGGCGCCCGGCAGTAGTCACCCGCCCGGTCCGTCCTAGTCGAGCAGGCGCTCGCGCAGCCGTTCCCGGGTCAGGGGGGTCATCCTCAGCCCCTGCGCCAGATACGTGTCGACATCGCCCCAGGTCTCCTCCAGGGTGTCGAGGGCGGCCTGGAGGTACTCCGCGCGGGCGTCGAAGAGGGGGCTCAGCAGCTCCATGATCTCCGGGGACCAAGCGCTCGCGGAGGTGCTGCTGCGGTGCACCTTGTAGCGGCGGTGCTTGGCGTTGGACTTCAGGTAGTCGGCGAGGACGGCCTCGCGCTCGACGCCGAGGGCGAGCAGCGTGACGGCGACGGAGAGTCCCGCGCGGTCCTTGCCCGCCGCGCAGTGCATCAGCGCGGGCACACTGTCCTCGGCCAGGGCGTGCAGCACGCGGGAGTGCTCGGCCGTACGATCCTTGATCATCTTCCGGTAGGAGGCGGTCATCCGCCCGGCCGCCCGCCCGTCGCCCAACAGCGCGCGCAGCTGGTCCAGGTCGCCGTCCCGGACCATCTTCCAGAACTCGGCACCGTCCGCCGGATCGCTCAGCGGCAGGTTCACGTTGAGCACCCCGGGCAGCGGGACGTCCGGCCCCTCCAGCTTCTGGTCGGCCGCGTTACGGAAGTCGAAGACGGTGTGCAGGCCCAGGGAGGCGAGGAACGTCACGTCCTCGTCGGTGGCGTGCGCGAGGTGCCCGCTGCGGAACAGGACCCCGTGACGCACTCGGCGGCCGTCCACCGTCGGCAGGCCCCCCACATCCCGGAAGTTGCGCACTCCGGTCAGCTCGGGCTCGGTCGACGGGATCTGCTGCGTCACTGGGGCTCCCTCCCATCCGGCCGTCGGCGGCATCGCCGGCGGGCACGCACTCGGCGCTGAGGCGCGCCCTCGACGATACGACATGGGTGCGTACCCCAATGAGTTGTCCACAGGGGGCACGGCGCGCTGTTCCGCGGTTGTCCACAGGCCCCGTCGGGCACGCGGACCGACCTGCGATGATGTTGCCGCCTGATCGCACCTGATCGAATCTGTGGGGGCTTGATGTTGGAAATCGGCACAGACGGCCGGACCTGGATTCTCACCGGGCCCAGGAGCAGTTACGCCCTGCGGCTCACCGAGGACGGCGAGCTGCTGCACCTGCACTGGGGTCCCCGGATCGCGCTCGCGGACGCCGAGGAGCTGGCCGGCCGGCAGCGGTTGCCGTACTGGCCGTTCGAGGCCCCGGTCGACGGACACGAGGAGTACCCCGTCGAGGGCGGTCCCCGTTTCACCCGGCCCGCCCTGTCCGTGCGCACGGACGAGCGGCGCGGCACCGAGTGGACCTTCCGGGAGTACGAGGCCGACGGCGACGAGCTGCGGCTGCGGTTCACCGACGGCGGGCTCGGGATCACGCTGCACTACCGGCTGCGGGACGACGTGATCGAGCGCTGGGTGACCCTGGTCAACGACGGTCCGGCGGTGGAGCTGCTGCGGGCCGACTCGGCGACCTGGACGCTGCCGAGGCGCACGGAGGAGACCTGGCGCCTGTCCCAGCTGCACGGACGGTGGGCGGCCGAGTCCCGGCTCGTCCGCGGCGACCTCACCTACGGGGAGAAGGTCATCGGCAGCCGGCGCGGCCACACCGGTCACCAGCACCTGCCCTGGGTCGCCCTGGACACCGACGCCACCGAGGAGCACGGCGAGGTCTACGGCTGCGCCCTCGGCTGGTCGGGGTCCTGGCGGATCGCGGTCGCCCAACTGCCGGACGCGCGGGTGCAGATCACCGGCGGCGCCGGGTACGACGAGTCGGGTCTGCTGCGGCTGGAGACGGGGGAGACGTTCACCACGCCCGTCTTCGCCGGACTGTGGAGCGACGGCGGCCACGGCGGGGCGAGCCGCGCCTGGCACGCGTACCAGCGCAGGTACGTCATCCCGGACGCGGACCAGGACCGGCCGGTCCTCTTCAACTCCTGGGAGGCCACCGAGTTCGACATCTCCGAGGAACAGCAGCAGGCGCTCGCGCGGCGGGCGGCGGCCATCGGGGTCGAGCTGTTCGTCGTGGACGACGGCTGGTTCGGGGCCAGGACGAGCGACCGGGCCGGCCTCGGCGACTGGACGCCCAATCCGGACCGCTTCCCGAAGGGGCTCAAGCCCCTCGCCGACTCCGTGCACGCCCTCGGTATGCAGTTCGGTATCTGGGTCGAGCCCGAGATGGTCAACCCGGACAGCGAGCTGTACCGGGCTCATCCCGAATGGGCCCAGTTCCAACCGGGACGAAAGAGGACGGAGCTGCGCAATCAGCTCGTCCTCAACCTCGCGCGCGAGGACGTCCAGGAGTACCTCTGGGAAAAACTGGACGCGCTGTTGTCCAGTGCGCCGATCGACTACGTGAAGTGGGACTTCAACCGCTGCTTCACGGATGCCGGCTGGCCCGGCGAGCCGTACCCGCAGAAGCTGTGGGTCGAGCACGTGCACGCCTTCTACGCCCTGCTGGACCGGCTGCGCGCCGCGCACCCGGGGGTGGCCTTCGAGTCGTGCTCCGGCGGTGGCGGCCGTATCGACCTCGGGGTGATGGCCCGGACGGACCAGGTCTGGACGTCGGACAACACCGACCCGCTCGACCGGCTCGCCATCCAGCACGGCTTCAGCCAGATCCACCCGGCCCGGACCATGGCCGCGTGGGTCACCGACAGTCCGAACAACCAGCTCAACGGTCGCGTCAGCACGCTGCGGTTCCGCTTCGTCAGTGCCATGGCGGGCGTGCTCGGGGTCGGCGGCGACCTCACCGAATGGACCAAGGAGGAGCTCGCCGAGGCGGGGGAGTGGGTCGAGCTGTACAAGCGGATCCGGCCCGTCGTGCAGCGCGGTGATCTTCACCGGCTGCGGCCGCCGACGGGCGGGCTGAGCGCCGTGCAGTACATCCACGGTGACGAGGTCGTGGTCCTGGCCTGGCTCCAGGCGCAGCACTACGGTGAGCCGCCCGCCCCGGTCCGGCTGCGTGGACTGGATTCGGCAGAAACGTATGAATGCCGTGAAACGGGCGAAGTGCACCGAGGGGCCGTGCTGTTGCATCACGGGCTGTCGACGGGCCTGCGTGGTGACTTCGATGCGACGGTTATCCACCTGCGTCGCACTTGAGCGATCTGTCCGAATTGCAGTCGTAATTCCAACAAGACCTGGAATAAAGCCTACTGGCACGTAGGGGCGTGAGCAGCGTCATATTCGTGACGTTCCGCTGTCGCCATGTGCACGTAATTCGGGCAGGTTTCCAGGGCGGTTGGGAAATGGGCGGGACCGGTCTTTTACGGAGCGTGAGGGTGGATTGATGTAAGGATCAGGTAGGAAGACACACAGGAAGTCCCAATGGTTGTCTCTATGGGCACAAGTCGCTTACGTTCGGCGTCAATCCGGACGGACGCCCAATCCTGCCGCCGACCGGAGCCGCACACCGACCCGATCCACGGCAGGAGCGGGGGACCCACAGGAATCACCGCCTGTTCCGGTTCCCGGAACGGCTAGGGGTAAAGCCGTGCGCGAGCACGGCCGGACATCTCCAGTCCGCACCCGACAGCTCACCTCGCAGGCGCCGGAGAGGAATTCGTCATGCCCGCGAAGGGTAAGCACCGCCGCCCCAAGTCCCAGCGTTTCACCCGTTCGATCGCCGCCGCCGGGACCGGTGGCGCGGCGCTCGCGCTGCCGCTGATCGGGGCCGCCGGCGCCCAGGCCGCCACCCCGGCGGCCACGGTCTCGGGTGTGTCCGAGAAGACGGCAACGATCACCACCGAGCAGGCCGTGGCCGAGGCCGGTGCACGGATCGAGCAGGCGGAGAAGGCCGCTCAGGCGGAAAGGACCGCCACCAAGAAGACGGCCAGGACCTACTCGGTGAAGGTCGGCGACTACCTCGCGAAGATCGCGGACGAGCAGGACGTCGAGGGGGGCTGGAAGCGCCTCTACTCGGACAACCGCGCGGCGATCGGCTCCGACCCGTCGCTGATCCACCCGGGTCTGAAGCTGTCGATCGGCGGGCAGGCCGCGGGCGGTTCCTCGCAGTCGTCGAAGCCGCAGCTGTCGCAGTCGTCGAAGGCCGCCGAGTCGTCCGGGACGTCGCAGTCGTCGAAGCCCTCCGGTTCCTCGAAGCAGGAGTCGAAGGACACCCAGGCGTCGGCCTCCACCTCGAACGGCCAGTCCTCGTCGGCCAACGGCTCCGGCTTCAGCGTGCCCATCCAGGGCGCCGCCGTCGGCACCGCCTACAAGACCGCCGGCAGCATGTGGTCCAGCGGTTACCACACGGGCGTCGACTTCGTGGCCCCGACCGGCACCGCCCTCAAGGCCGTGGGCGCGGGCACCGTCGTCTCCGCCGGCTGGGGCGGCGCGTACGGCAACCAGGTCGTCATCAAGCTGGCCGACGGCTACTACGCCCAGTACGCCCACCTCTCCTCGATCTCCGTCTCCGCGGGTCAGTCCGTGAGCGGCGGTCAGCAGATCGGTCTCTCGGGTGCGACCGGCAACGTCACCGGGCCGCACCTGCACTTCGAGATCCGCACCACCCCCTCCTACGGCTCGGACCTCGACCCGCTGGCCTACCTCCGCTCCAAGGGCGTCAGCGTCTGAGGCCCCGCTCCTCGACCGCCGCGAAGGCCGGCCCCGCTCAGTCGGGGCCGGCCTTCGCGGTTCCCTGGCACGGTCCCGGGGCGCGCGCTCGTGTTGCGGTCCCGTGGCATGGCCGACCTGGGCCTCGACAGGGGGTGCGCGGGAGGACACAGTGATCTCCGCAAGCGCTTTCTGCGCGGGGTGGCCCTGTGGGGGCTCCGTGTGGGGAGTCCATGCCCGTGACGCGTCGCCGACGACAGGAGTGTCATGACCACCCGTAGAGCTTTCGGGGTTCTCGCGGCCGGCGCCGCCCTCGCGGCGCTCGGCCCGGCCGGGACGGCGACCGCGCACGCGCCCCGGCGCCGGCTGATCGCCGCCGACGACTTCCGGCACGGACTCGGGTGCTGGGCGGTGGAGTTGGAGCGGGGCGGGGAGGTCACCGCCTCGCGGGGGGTGCTGGAGGTCGACGTGCCGGCCGGAGCCACGGTCTGGTTCAGGCGGCGGCTGGACGGGCCGTACGCCGTCGAGTACACGGCCACGCCGGTCTCGGCGGGCGGGGCCAACGACCGGGTCTCCGACCTCAACAACTTCTGGAACGCCGTCGACGTGCGCTCGCCCGATGATCTGTTCGCCACCCCCCGCGCGGGCGCGCTCGCCGAGTACGACCACCTGAAGGCGTACTACGTGGGGTACGGCGCCAACACGAACACGACGACACGCCTGCGCCGGTACGTCGGTGAGCCGGGCGTGCGGCCGCTGATCCACGACTACACCGAACCGCTGCTCGTCGCGAACGCGCCGCACCGTGTGCGGATCGTGTCGGACGGGTCGAAGGTCCAGTGGTGGAACAACGGCCGGCTGGTCTTCGACCATGTGGACCACGCGCCGTACACGCGTGGGCATTTCGCTTTCCGCACCACTTGGAGCCATTTCCGGATCGAGGACTTCCGAGTGTGGAGATTGCGGGGTCACCACTGAGCCGCGGCGGGGGCGAGCGGGCTGGGGGATGGTGGGGTTCCGCCATCCCGGCCTGCGGTATTCCGGGTTGACCAACACTTGACGCGTGGTCTATCTCACCGTCCGTCAAGCCCTTATTACGGTCGCGTAGGTCACATGCGAAGGTGAATCATGGGCCGATGTGGCAGACGATTCGAATGACAGCAGAACGATGATCGGGTCGTACGTGGCGCTGGGGGACAGCTTCACCGAGGGCGTCGGCGATCCCGGGCCCGACGGGCGGTTCGTCGGCTGGGCCGACCGGTTCGCGGTGCTCCTCGCGGACCGGGTGCCCGAGGGCGACTTCGACTACTCCAACCTGGCCGTGCGGGGAAAGCTCCTCGACCAGATCGTGGCGGACCAGGTGCCGAGGGCGCTGGAGCTCGCGCCGGATCTCATCTCCTTCTGCGCGGGCGGCAACGACATCATCCGTCCGGGCACCGATCCCGACGAGGTCGCCGAGCGGTTCGAGCGGGCGGTGTCCAGGCTCACCTCGGCGGTCGGCACGGTCATGGTGACCACCGGGTTCGACACCCGTGACGTACCCGTGCTGAAGCATCTGCGGGGCAAGATCGCCACGTACAACCTGCATGTGCGGGCCATCGCCGACCGGTACGGGTGTCCCGTGCTGGACCTGTGGTCCCTGAAGACGGTGCAGGACCGGCGGGCCTGGGACCTCGACCGGCTCCACCTGTCCCCGGAGGGGCACACCCGGGTCGCCCTGCGGGCCGGGCAGGTGCTGGGCGTCGACATCCCCGCCGACCCGGACCAGCCGTGGCCCCCGCTGCCGCCGCGCGGCACGTTGGAGATGCGGCGGGACAACATCCAGTGGGCCCGGGAGTACCTGGTGCCGTGGATCGGGCGGCGGCTGCGGGGGGAGTCGTCCGGGGACCACGTCTCGGCGAAGGGGCACCTGTCGCCGGACGACATCAGGGAGCGGATCGGCGTGGTGGCCTGAGCGGGGGTGCCTCCGGCGGTTGGCCGAATCTGATGCGGGCCCGTAGCCGGGGGCGCTGGGGTGAGGCGCGTGGGGTCGTGGGGGTGCGGGTCGGCGGGCGGGGTTCTGGCCGTCGGGGTTGCTCGCGCAGTTCCTCGCGCCCCTGAGGGGGCGGGCTGGTCGCGGCCGGGGTTTGGGTGTCGTGGTTGCTCGCGCCCCTGGCGGGGCGGTTGTGCGAGGGGGTCAGCGGGTAGCAGCTGTCAGAACTTCGCGGGTCAGGCCCAGCTCGTGGGCCAGGGCCTCGTCGGCCCACTGCTGGGCCCGGGTGCGGGAGACGGTGCCGCCGTAGGACGTCAGCTGGACGGCCAGACCGTCCAGGAGGGCGGTGAGGCGCAGGGCCGTCGCCGAGGGGTCCGGGCAGTGGAACTCCCCGGCCGCCACGCCCGCCCCGATGACCTCGGTCAGGGCGGCCTTCCACCGGGCGTCCAGTTCGCGGGTGACCTCGCGCAGGGCCGGATCCCGCAGGGCGGCCGACCAGCCCTCGATCCACAGCCGCCAGCCCTTGGCCGGGCCGGTCGGCGCGTACCAGCGGACGGCCGCACGGAGCCGGCGCAGTGCCGTGGTGCGACGGCCCAGCAGCTTGCGGAGATGGGCGAGGTCGTCCTCGGCGGCGTACCGGAAGGCCTCGGCCACCAGTCTTTCCTTGGTCGAGAAGTGGTACAGCACCAGGGCGTTGCTCACCCCGAGGACGGCGGCGACGTCCGCGATCCGCACCGCCGCGACGCCCCGCTCCTCGATCTGCTCGACGGCGGCCCGGAGCAGCTCCGCGCGCCGCTCGGCCACACTCAACCGCACCCTGCCCACGCGGCAACCCTACCCAGGCCCGCGTACCGCCGCGGCGTCGCTCAGCGGTGCCGACCGAATCTCTCCGTGATGGCCGGTACCCGGTCGGCGGCGAGGGCGTGGGCGGCGGCCCGGGGAGTCGTGCCGTCGGTCCCGGCCCGGGTCAGCATCAGGTCGACGAGGGCGCGCATGGAGCGGCGGACGTGGGTGAACGCCTCGTCGGCGGTGGGGCCGATGTCGCCGAAGAGGGTCCACCACCACCAGGCGTTCGTCCCGGAGTTGACCACGACATCGGGCAGGACGGTGACCCCCCGGCCGGCGAGCGCCTCCTCGGCCGCCGGCAGGACGGGCATGTTGGCCGCCTCGACGATCAGCCGGGCGGTGACGCGGTGCTCGTTGGTGGAGTCGATCGCGTAGGAGACGGCGGCGGGGACCAGCACGTCGGCCTCCGCGGCCAGCCAGGCGTCGGCCGGCGCCTCCCGGTCCGCGGGGCGCAGCGCCGAGCGGTCGACCGTGCCGTGCGGGTCGCGGGCGGCGAGCAGCGCCTCGACGTCCAGGCCCGCCGGGTTCGTGATGGTGCCCTTGATGTCGGCCACGGCGACGATCGTGAGCCCGGCGCGGGCGAGGAAGCGGGCGGTGGCCCCGCCCATGGTGCCCAGGCCCTGTACGGCGACCCGCGTCCCGGCGTACGGTGCGGCGGCCCGGTCCAGGACCGTGAGCACGGACTCGGCGACACCGCAGCCGCCGACCAGCTCGTCGAGACCGATGCCGTCCACCCGGACCGCGAACGCGTCCGCGAGGCGCCGCCGGGCGGACGCCTCGTCGTCGAGGAGGGGGTACACCGCCTGGATCGTCGACACGAGGCCCGCCTCCACCGCCGCGCGGTCCATCAGGTCCTGGGTGAGTCCGAGATCCTCACCGGTGGTCCAGAAGTGCTCGATGTACGGGCGCACCGCGCGCAGATAGCGGACGAGGACGCCGTACGCCCCCGGATCCCGGGGGTCGAAGTCGATGCCGCCCTTGGCGCCGCCGAGCGGCACGTAGCGGCTCTCCGGGTCGTAGTGCAGCGCCTCTTTCATGGTCATGCCACGAGCGAGCCCGGCGACCTCGTCGAGGGTGCAGCCCGGCCGCATCCGCAGACCTCCGCTGGAGACCCCGCGCACCAGCCGGTCCACCACGAGAAAGCCCTGTCGGCCCGTGACGTGGTCGGTCCAGGTCAGGGACACGAACGGGGGCGTGGTCATGGGACTCCTCGGGTCGGCCCGGCGGGCGGGCAAAAAGGGAGCGAAGAATGCGGACGGCGGGAACAAGGAGACCTACTGAATAGTTGGTCAGTATTGCACCGCGCGGCGCCGGGTCGGACCGGGCGCCGCCACAGGGGCGGCCCATAATGGGATGCCTGAGCGAATTCACCAGGAGGTGCCGTGTCCGGTTCCGGATCCCGTTCTCTCAGCTCGGGGCTGCGTGCAGCGCGGCCCGCCGCCTTCGGCGCGGACCCGAGCGGTGCCCGAATGGAGCGGATCCGCAGATCCCCGCACTTCGCGAACGGGGTCTTCGTGAATCCCGAGGGCGCCCAGGTCCGTCCCTCCGGCGGCGCCGCCGTGGAGATGGCCAAGGGCTGGTTCCGCAAGGACGAGCGGGTCAGGCGGGCCCCCGCGGGGCTGATCCCCGTGCACGCCACGACCCTCGCCGACCTGGCCTCGCCCCCGGCGAGCGGGCTGCGGATCACATGGATGGGCCATTCGAGCGTGCTCGCCGAGATCGACGGGCACCGGGTGCTCTTCGACCCCGTCTGGGGCGAGCGCTGCTCCCCGTTCGCCTTCGCCGGGCCCCGGCGGCTGCACCCCGTGCCGCTGCCGCTGGCCGCGCTCGGCCCGGTCGACGTCGTGGTCATCTCGCACGACCACTACGACCACCTGGACATGCCCTCGATCAAGGAGCTGGCGGGTACGGACACCGTCTTCGCCGTCCCGCTCGGTGTGGGCGCCCATCTGGAGCACTGGGGCGTCTCCGCGGACCGGATCCGTGAGCTGGACTGGCAGGAGGCGACGAAGGTCGGCGGTCTCACCCTGACCGCGACCCCCGCCCGGCACTTCTGCGGCCGGGGCCTGCGCAACACCCAGCACACGCTGTGGGCCTCCTGGGTCGTCGCCGGTGACGAGCACCGGATCTACCACAGCGGCGACACCGGCTACTTCGGCGGCTTCGCGGACATCGGCGCCGAGCACGGCCCGTTCGACATCACGATGATCCAGGTCGGTGCCTATTCCGAGTTCTGGCCCGACATCCACATGACCCCCGAAGAGGGGCTGCAGACCCATCTCGACCTGCAGGGCGGCGAGCCCGGCGGGGTGATGATGCCGATCCACTGGGCGACGTTCAACCTGGCGATGCACGCCTGGGCCGAGCCGGGCGAGCGGATGATGTGGGCCACGCACGGCGCGGGGGTCACGATGGCCGCCCCGCACCCGGGCCGGCCGTTCGAGCCGCGGAGCACACCGCCGGTGGACCCGTGGTGGCGTGCCGTGTCCCAGCAGCCGACCGGCGGCTGGGCGGCCTGGCCGCCCGTGGGGGACCGGCTGGACCTGGTGGCCGAGAGCTGAGAAAACCCCTCGGGAATTCTCCCGACAGGGTGATTTTTCGATCGATCTGGAGGGCCGGGGAGCAATGCGCTCCCCGGCCCTCGACGTTTCTTGACGACCTGTTCTGAACGGCTCTGATCGAAATTCGGGCGCGAAAGGAAGGTGAGAGGAAAGGGAGAGGAACAGGCGTCCGAAAAATAATCGGACTGTCGCACGAGCCCTCATACCAGAGCGGGACGCATTGCGAGGGTCTTTGTCAACTGCGCTCCGCACATGACGCGTTGGCGACTACTGTGAGTTGCCGTCGGACGACGCCGGGTCGAATTCCTCGACTCTCGCGACCGACACGCGATGGCGCACGCCCAAGTCGCCCAGACGCGGCAACCCCCCCACGCTCGACGGACCAGTACGAGGACGCTGATGTCTCACCTTCGCGCACCGGCCGCCCGCGCAGACCGCCGTGAAGGCGGGCGGCACGGGCGACCGGCCACCCGCGCCGTCCCCTCGCTGCCCGAGATCCACATACGGCCACAGCTGATGCGCCTCGCGGTGCTGCCCCCCACCGCGGTCGCCCTCAGCGCCTGCGCCGCCGTCCTCTTCACCTTCCGCGCCGGCGGCGCCCGCCCCAGCCTCACCCTGTGGGCGGTCCTCGCCGGAACGGCCGCGGTGGCCCTCGCCGGCATCGCGATCGGCGCCGTCGCCGCCGACCGCACCGCCCGGTCCGTCCGGGGCCGCCTCGGCGCCCTGCGGCAGGTCAGCGGCCGGAGCGAGGACGACCTGCGCGCCCTCGTAGACGCCCTGCGGCGCGGTGACCAGCCGCCCGCGCGCGGGCCGCACGCCAAGCCCGCCGCGAACGCCGACGACTTCGAACTGCTCGCCGCCGATCTCACCCGGGCCCACGACAGCGCCGTCACCGCCGTCGTCCAGGCCGCCCAGCTCTCCAGCCACGCGGGCAGCGAACAGAAGCTCGAAGTCTTCGTGAACCTGGCCCGCAGGCTGCAGTCCCTCGTCCAGCGCGAGATCACCATCCTGGACGACCTGGAGAACGAGATCGAGGACCCGGACCTCCTCAAGGGCCTCTTCCACGTCGACCACCTCGCCACCCGCATCCGCCGGCACGCCGAGAACCTCGCCGTCCTCGGCGGCGCCGTATCCCGCCGCCAGTGGAGCAACCCCGTCTCCATGACCGAGGTGCTGCGCTCCGCCATCGCCGAGGTCGAGCAGTACTCCCGGGTCAAGCTGGTGCCCCCGGTCGACGGCACCCTGCGCGGGCACGCGGTGGCCGACGTCATCCACCTCCTCGCCGAACTCGTCGAGAACGCCACCGTGTTCTCCGCCCCGCACACCCAGGTCCTGCTCCGCGCCAACCTCGTCACCTCCGGACTGGCCGTCGAGGTCGAGGACCGGGGGCTCGGCATGCCCGTCGACGAGCAGAACAAGATGAACGCCCTGCTCGCCGACCCCGACCAGGTCAATGTCGCCAGCCTCCTCCAGGACGGCCGCATCGGTCTCTTCGTGGTCTCCCAGCTGGCCCGCCGCCACGGCATCCAGGTCCGCCTGCAGAGCAACATCTACGGCGGCGTCCAGGCCGCGTTCGTCGTTCCGCAGGGGCTCCTCGGCAGCGAGCCCGGAGACCTGCCGCACCCCCGGCCCCAGACGCAGCCCCAGCCGCCCCACACCGGGCAGAACACCGCCGTACGGCACCCCGACAAGCCCCGCCACGTCCAGACCGCCCCTCCGCAGCGGTCGTCCGGGTCCGGCCCGGCGGACCGCCCCGCGGCCGACCGGCCGGACCGCACCACCACCGGCCGGCCCGCGCCCGCACAGCCCGGCCGTCCGGCCGGCGCCCGCCCCGAGCCCGGTCACCGCTCCGCCCCGAGCCCGACGCGTGCCTCCGTGCCCCGGCAGCAGGGTCCGGGCCGGGCCGGCGGCCAGCAGGGGTCCGGCCGAGGCGGCCCGGCCCCCCTGCCCGTGCGGGGTGCCCGGGACGAGCGGCCGACCCCCGCCGAGGCCGTGCCCGGCATCCGCTCCGACGACCGGCGGGCCGTGGACGAGAACGCCGGGGCACCCCCCACCCCCCGTGTCGGCGGCGCCGTACGCGGCACCATGGGCAAGCCCCGGCTGCCCCGCCGCCGGGCCCAGCAGCACATCGTGCCGCAGCTCCGCGGCGGCCCCGCGCCCACGCCCTCGCGGGACCCCGATCACTACGTCGGCCACGACCCCGGGCTGATGGCCGCCTTCCAACGCGGCATCGGGCTCGCCGAGGCCCGGCAGACGGAGAACTCCGACTGGGACACCTCCACGCTGGACACGACCGCCGCGGACCTCGCACCCCCCGCCCCCGACGCCGCCTCCCGCATCGACACGGGACAACTCACGACGGGACGGCCGACGACGGGCCGGCTCACGACGGGACAGCCCACCGCGGGGCAGCCGTCCACCGGGCACCTGCACACGGGCCCGGCCGCCGGCCCGCCGGCCCACGGAGGCCCGGGCGGCGCGGACGCGCCGCACCGGGAGCCGGCCCCCAGGGATGTCCTCCACCGGGACACCGCCCGGCCCCTGGGCGGACACCCCGGGGGCGCCGCCCCCATAGCCGTACCGCCGTCGACCCTCGACGCGCCGCACGACCGCACCTCCCGGCAGGACGGGAGCACACCGGCCGGATGACCACCCCCCTCACCACGGTCCCCACCCCCTGCGCTCCCGCAGACCAACGCACCCCAAGGAGTCGATCCACCATGGCGAGCGATGCGCCGACCGGCCAGGTATCCGATCTCGACTGGCTGATGAGCGGCCTCGTCCAGCGCGTGCCGCACACCAGGAGCGCGGTGCTGCTCTCCTGCGACGGGCTCGTGAAGTCGGTCCACGGCCTCGATCCGGACAGCGCCGACCACATGGCCGCCCTGGCCTCCGGCCTGTACTCCCTCGGCCGCAGCGCGGGTGTCCGCTTCGGCGACGGCGGCGACGTCCGCCAGGTCGTCGTCGAACTGGACTCGACCCTGCTGTTCGTCTCCACCGCGGGCTCCGGCACCTGCCTCGCCGTGCTCGCCGGACGCGAGACCGACGCCGCCGTCCTCGGCTACGAGATGGCGATGCTCGTCAAGAGCGTCCGCCCGTACCTGGTCACCCATCCGCGTCAGGCCGTCCAACCCACCGCGATGAGGCCTTGAACGTGTCCGAGTCCGGCGACGGACCTCTGTACGACGACGCCGCCGGGCGTCTGGTACGCCCCTTCACCGTCATCAACGGCCGGACCCGGCCGACCACCGCGCTCGATCTCCTCTCCCAGGTGATGGCCACCGGGGCGACCCCCCTCGGCTATCTGGGCCCCGAGCACGCGACCGCACTCGATCTGTGCCGGGCACCCGTCTCGGTCGCCGAGGTCGCCGCTCACCTCAAGCTGCCGGCGGCGGTCACCAAGGTGCTGCTGTCCGACCTCGTCGACTGCGGGGCCCTCACCACCAAGCCCCCGGTTTTCCACCACAACCCGACAGACCGGTCTCTTCTGGAGGCAGTGCTCGATGGACTACGACGACAGCTCTGACCCCTTTCCCACCGCACTGAAGATCTTGGTGGCGGGAGGGTTCGGGGTCGGCAAGACGACCTTCGTCGGCGCGGTGAGCGAGATCGCGCCGCTGAGCACGGAGGAACTGCTCACCACGGTGAGCGCCGCCACCGACAATCTCGACGGCATCGAGAACAAGGTCGAGACGACCGTCGCGATGGACTTCGGCCGCATCACCCTCGATCCGCGGCATGTGCTCTATCTCTTCGGCACTCCCGGTCAGCAGCGGTTCTGGTTCATGTGGGACGAGCTCTCCGAGGGCGCCCTCGGCGCGGTCATCCTCGCCGACACCCGCCGCCTGGAGGACTGCTTCGCCGCCGTCGACTTCTTCGAGCAGCGCGGCCTCGGCTTCATCGTCGCCATCAACGAGTTCGACGGCTCGTACCGCTACGACGCCGAGGAGGTGCGCGCCGCCCTCGACCTCGACCCGGAGATCCCCGTCGTCTGCTGCGACGCGCGCATCTCCAGCTCGGGCGTCCAGACCCTGCTCACCCTCGTCCGGCACCTCCTCGCCCACACGCCGACGCAGCTCCCGAGCCACGGAGCCCACACGTGACGTACGACCCGCCGCGTCCGGTCGGCCGGCTGCTGCTCACCCCGGAGGACCCCGACGCCCCCGAGCGCGTGCGGCGGCTGCGGGACCTGGGGCTCGGCGCGCGCGCCGAACCGGCCTTCGACGCCTTCGCGGACCGGCTCGCCGAGGTCGCCGCGGTGCCCTACGCGATGGTCAACTTCATCGACGAGGACCGGCAGTTCTTCGCCGGCCTGCATGTGTCGGCGCGGCCCACGGCGGGCACCTCCGTGTTCGGGGTGGACCGGCGCCCGGCCCGTGACCACGGCTTCTGCCCCCATGTGGTGGTCCGCCGCAAAGGGCTCGTCCTCGAGGACGTGGCGGAGTACCCGAGGTTCGCCGGAAACCCCGTCGTCGACGACCACGGCATCCGCTCCTACCTCGGCGCCCCGCTGCTCGACCGCTCGGGCATCGCCCTCGGCACGGTGTGCGTCCTCGACGTCCAGCCGCGGCCGTGGGGAAGGGCCGGACTGGAGACCATCAAGTCGATGGCCGCGGAACTGGCCGGCCGGATCGAGGAACGGGAGGCCTATCCGTGACCGGGGAGGCGGACGGCACTTCATGGCGGATGACGTGGCCCGGCGGGGTGTGAAGGAAAGCTGCGGCGGTGGTTAAGAAAACCTCGATGGACCCGGGACACCGGGGTACGGCAGATTGATCGGCGATCCCACCCCTCTCCCCGGTACGGGCCTGCTCGTCATGGCCGGCGCCGGGGGCGCACCCCCAGGAGCCGTGGCGTGAAGGCGCTGGTCAAGGAGAAGGCGGAGCCCGGTCTGTGGCTCGTCGACGTCCCCGAGCCCGAGATCGGCCCCGGCGACGTACTGATCAAGGTCCTGCGGACCGGTATCTGCGGCACCGACCTGCACATCCGGGCCTGGGACGGCTGGGCCCGGCAGACCATCCGCACACCGCTCGTGGCCGGCCACGAGTTCGTCGGCGAGGTCGTGGACACCGGCCGTGCCGTCACCGAGGTCCAGGTCGGCGACCGGGTCAGCGGCGAGGGCCACCTGGTGTGCGGCAAGTGCCGGAACTGTCTCGCCGGCCGCCGTCACCTGTGCCGCGCCACCGTCGGCCTCGGGGTGGGCCGCGACGGCGCCTTCGCCGAGTACGTGGCGCTGCCCGCGGGCAACGTCTGGGTGCACCGCGTCCCCGTCGACCTGGACGTCGCGGCCGTCTTCGACCCGTTCGGCAACGCCGTGCACACCGCGCTGTCCTTCCCGCTGGTCGGCGAGGACGTCCTGATCACCGGCGCCGGGCCCATCGGCCTGATGGCGGCGGCGGTGGCCCGCCACGCGGGCGCCCGGAACGTCGTGATCACCGACGTCAGCGAGGAACGTCTGGAACTGGCCCGCAAGATGGGCGTCAGCCTGGCGCTGAACGTGTCCGAGGCCCGGATCGCCGACGGACAGCGGGAGCTGGGGCTGCGCGAGGGCTTCGACGTCGGGCTGGAGATGTCCGGACGCCCCGAGGCCATGCGCGACATGATCGCCAACATGACGCACGGCGGAAAGATCGCCGTGCTGGGCCTGCCGACCGAGGAGTTCGCGGTCGACTGGGCCCGGATCGTCACCTCGATGATCACGATCAAGGGCATCTACGGCCGGGAGATGTTCGAGACCTGGTACGCGATGTCGGTCCTCCTGGAGGGCGGCCTCGACCTCGCTCCCGTGATCACCGGCCGCTACGGCCACCGCGACTTCGAGGCGGCCTTCGCCGACGCGGCGAGCGGCCGGGGCGGCAAGGTCATCCTCGACTGGACCGCGTAAGTCATCCGCCTCCTCTAGGAGTTTTCCCGATGTTCGACTCCGTGCGCGACGACCTGCGCGCCACCCTCGACGAGATCCGCGCCGCCGGCCTGCACAAGCCCGAGCGGGTCATCGGCACCCCGCAGTCCGCGACCGTCGCCGTCACCGCCGGCGGCCGGCCCGGCGAGGTGCTCAACTTCTGCGCGAACAACTACCTCGGTCTCGCCGACCACCCCGAGGTGATCGCCGCCGCCCACGAGGCCCTCGACCGCTGGGGCTACGGCATGGCCTCCGTCCGCTTCATCTGCGGCACCCAGGAGGTGCACAAGGAGCTGGAGGCGCGGCTGTCGGCCTTCCTCGGCCAGGAGGACACGATCCTCTACTCCTCCTGCTTCGACGCCAACGGCGGAGTCTTCGAGACCCTGCTCGGCCCCGAGGACGCGGTGATCTCCGACGCCCTCAACCACGCCTCGATCATCGACGGCATCCGGCTGTCCAAGGCCCGCCGCTTCCGCTACGCCAACCGTGATCTCGCCGACCTGGAACGGCAGTTGAAGGAGGCCGCCGAGGGCGGGGCCCGCCGGAAGCTGATCGTCACCGACGGCGTGTTCTCCATGGACGGCTATGTGGCCCCGCTCCGCGAGATCTGCGACCTCGCCGACCGCCACGACGCCATGGTCATGGTCGACGACTCGCACGCCGTCGGCTTCACCGGCCCCGGCGGCCGCGGCACCCCCGAACTGCACGGCGTCATGGACCGCGTCGACATCATCACCGGCACCCTCGGCAAGGCCCTCGGCGGCGCCTCCGGCGGCTACGTCGCCGCCCGCGCCGAGATCGTCGCCCTGCTGCGCCAGCGCTCCCGCCCGTACCTCTTCTCGAACACGCTCGCCCCGGTGATCGCGGCGGCCTCCCTGAAGGTCCTCGACCTGCTGGAGTCGGCCGACGAGCTGCGCGTCCGCCTCGCGGAGAACACCGCGCTGTTCCGGAGCCGGATGACCACCGAGGGCTTCGACATCCTTCCCGGCGACCACCCCATCGCCCCGGTCATGATCGGGGACGCCTCGAAGGCGGCCCGGCTGGCCGAGCTGCTCCTGGAGCGCGGCGTCTACGTGATCGGCTTCTCCTACCCGGTCGTCCCGCAGGGGCAGGCCCGGATCCGTGTTCAGCTCTCCGCCGCGCACTCGACGGCGGACGTCGACCGCGCGGTCGACGCGTTCGTGGCGGCGCGGGCCGAGCTGGAGGCCTGAGCCGGCGCCCCGGGACGGTGGTCGGGGCGGACCGGTTCAGGGGGAAAGCGCGCATTTGAGAGAATCGGTCTCATGATCGAAGCGCGGCGGCTCCACATCCTTCGTGCGGTGGCCGACCACCGCACGGTGACGGCGGCTGCCGCCGCGCTGTATCTCACCCCGTCCGCCGTCTCCCAGCAGCTGACGGCCCTGGAACAGGAGACGGGCCACCGCCTGGTCGAGCGCGGCGCGAAGGGTGTGCGGCTCACCCCGGCCGGCGAGATCCTGCTCGGCCACACCCACGCGGTCCTGGCCCAGCTGGAACAGGCGGCGGCTGAGCTGGCCGCGTACAGCTCGGGCGCGGCCGGCACCGTCACGGTCGCCGCGTTCGCCACCGGGATCGCCCAGGTCGTGGCCCCCGCGCTGGCCCGCCTCGCGCTGTCCGCACCCGGCATCCGGCTGCGCGTCCAGGACGCCGAGGGCGACGCGAGCCTGCCGATGGTCCTGGACCGGCAGGTCGACATCGCCGTCGCCGTCGAGTACCGGGGCGCCCCGGCCGCCGACGACCCCCGCCTCACCCACGTCCCGCTGTACGCCGAGCCCTTCGACGCGGTCGTGCCGGTCGGCCACCGCCTCGCCGACACCGCCGAGGTGCCGCTCGCCGAACTGGCCAAGGATCCCTGGATCGGCCCCTACCCCGGCAACCCCTGCCATGACGTCGTCGTGCTGGCCTGCGAGAACGCCGGCTTCCAGCCCCGCCTCGAACACTCCTCCGACGACTTCCGTGCCGTCGTCGCCCTCGCCTCCGCCGACGCGGGCGTCGCCCTCGTGCCCCGCTCGGCGCTGCGCGGCACGGACCTCACGGGCGTGGTCGTCCGCCCGGTCGACGGGGTGGCCCCCACGCGCCGTGTCTTCGCCGCCGTACGCCGTGGCGCGGAGGGCCATCCGCTGATCCGGCCGGTGCTGGAGGCGCTGGGGGAGGCGGCGCGGTGAGGCACGTACCCGTCCAGGGGGAGGCCGTCCGGACGCGGGCACCGGGAACCGCGGCCGTGCGAGAGACGGGGCAGCGGATCCCGCCGGGTGAGTGTCAGTGGTGACCGCTACGGTGCGTCTCATGCCGGATGCCGAAGACGTACGCCGTACCGCCCTCTCCCTGCCCGACACCACGGAGAAGGTCGCCTGGAGCATGCCCACCTTCCGGGTGGCGGGGAAGATGTTCGCGACGCTGCCGGAGGACGAGACGTCCATGGCCGTGCGCTGCCCTAAGGAGGAGCGGGACGAACTGGTTCTCGCCGAGCCCGGCAAGTTCTGGATCGCCGACCACGAGGCGGGCTTCGCATGGGTGAGGGTGCGGCTCTCCGCCCTGGAGGACGAGCCGGAGCTGCGCGACATCCTCGCCGACTCCTGGCGCCAGGCGGCACCGGCGGGACTGCTCGACGCCCACCCCGAGTTGGGCCTCCCGGCGGCCGACTGACACGGCCCGGCGATCCCCGAAGGCCCGGCGCCGGCGACACCCGGGCCTGGGCCGCCACGGGTCCGGCGTCACCGACCGTCGCGCCGTGACAAAACGGGTGCGCGACCACCGGGCCGAGTGCGGTATTGTTTGCGTGCGCGTTCAGCCGGGGGAAACCCCAGGTCAGACGGGCAACGGGACGTGGCGCAGCTTGGTAGCGCACTTGACTGGGGGTCAAGGGGTCGCAGGTTCAAATCCTGTCGTCCCGACTCGAAGGAGTCGCAGATCAGGGCCGTTTCGGAGCAATCCGGAGCGGCCCTTTCTCGTGTGCCGCCGATGTCACCGAGGGTGTCGGAGCCGTCGTGGCTCCCAGTCAGGACCCGATCGCGGGCCGGATCGCGGGCCGGATCGAGGCGGAGTGCTCGGCACGTTCCGGGGCGACGACACGAACAACGCCGAGTCCTCCCTGCGCCGCACCGCGACTCCGTTCCGTGGCCCACCACACCCCTGGTGGGCCACGGGCGGGTCCGGGCCCGGCGGCGGGCGCACGGGAGTGACTCGGGAGGTGTCGGGGGTGCTCGGTGGACTGCGGGGAGTGCCGGTCGCTTGGATGGGGGCGCGGGGTGATCCGTGCCGTCACGGGTCGAGGACCGCGCGCCGACGACACCCGACACGCGCCGGAGATGAACTGCCATGGTGACCGACCGGTACGGCAACCGCCTGCACGAGTGCACCGCCGAGGGGGCCGAGCACCTGGACCGGGCCGTGGAGGGGCTGCTGTTCTTCCGGCCCGAGTTCCCGGACGCCGTCAAGGCCGCGGTGGCCGCCTGCCCTGCCTCGCCGCTCGCCCAGGCGTTCGCCGCCTATCTCGGGGTGCTGGGGACCGAGCCCGGTGACGCCGCCCGGGCCCGCGGCCGGTTCGCGGACTTCGGCGCCGGGCTGGACCGCACCTCCCTGCCCCCGCGGGAGCGCATGCACATGGCGGCGGCGCAGGCCTGGCTCGGGGGTGATCTGCTGGGGGCCTCGCAGATCCTGGAGGATCTGGCCGTGGAGTGCCCCCGTGATCCGCTCGCCCTGGCGGTGGGACACCAGCTCGACTTCTTCACCGGCGACGCCACCCGCCTGCGGGACCGGATCGGCGGGGCCCTGCCCGCGTGGGACGAGCAGGACCCCCACCGCGGGCCGCTGCTGGGCATGTACGCGTTCGGCCTGGAGGAGTCGGGGCACTACGCCCGCGCCCAGGAGACGGGTCTGGCCGCCGTCGAACAGAACGCCCACGACATCTGGGCCGTCCACGCCGTCGCCCACGTGCACGAGATGCAGGGGAGGTTCGCCGAGGGGATCGGTTTCCTCGACGCCCGTCTCGACCACTGGGCGAGCGGCAGCCTGCTGACGGTGCACAGCTGGTGGCACTACGCCCTGTACGCGCTGGAGGCGGGCGACACGGCGACGGCCCTGCGGATCTACGACGCCGTGCTGCACCACGAGAACTCGACCGGGTTCGTCATGGAACTCCTCGACGCCGCCTCGCTGTTGTGGCGGCTGTTCCTGGACGGCTCGGAGCAGGAAGCCCGTTGGCGGGCGCTGGCCGACGCGTGGGCCGCCCGCGAGGACCCGCCGTTCTACGCCTTCAACGACGTGCACGCCGTCATGGCCTTCGTGGGAGCGGGGCGGCTGGACACGGCGGACGCGTTCGTCGCCGACCGGGCCCGCTGGCTGCGGGAGCCGCACGACGGCGGGCGTGCCCCCACCAACCGCGTGATGACCGACCGCATCGGCCTGCCCGTGTGCCGGGCGCTGGTGGCGTACGCCCGCGCAGACTACCCGGCGGTGGTGGAACTGCTCTGGCCCGTCCGCCGCCGACTGCACACGTTCGGAGGCAGCCACGCCCAACGGGACGCGGTCCAGCGGACCCTCCTGGAGGCGGCCCTGCGTGCCCGCCGGGACGACCTGGCGCGACTGCTGCTCGGCGAACGCACGGGCTTGAGCCCCCACAGCCCCTACAACTGGCTCGGCCGGGCCCGGCTCGCCGACGCCCTCGGCGAAGCGGGCCGGGCCGCCGTCGCCCGCGACAAGGCGGCCGGGCTGGCGGCCCCCGCCGCGCGGATGCTGAGCGGGAACCCGCACCACGCGTACCTCGGAGCCAGGGCCTGACCGCCCGGCGCGGCTAGGAAAGACAGCCCACGTGGGCCAGGGCCTGCTTCAACAGGACGCCCTGGCCACCGGGCATCTCGTTCTGCACGGACGGCGACGCCGCCTCCTGGGGGCTGAACCACACCAGGTCCAGGGCGTCCTGCCGGGGCCGGCAGTCGCCGGACACCGGGACGATGTAGGCGAGGGAGACCGCGTGCTGACGCGGGTCGTGGAACGGTGTGATGCCCTGCGTCGGGAAGTACTCGGCGACGGTGAAGGGCTGCAGCGCGGACGGGACGCGCGGCAGCGCGACGGGTCCGAGATCCTTCTCCAGGTGCCGCAGGAGCGCGTCGCGCACCCGCTCGTGGTGCATCACGCGGCCGGAGACCAGATTGCGGCTGACCGTCCCGTCCGGGCCGATGCGCAGCAGCAGCCCGATACTGGTGACTTCGCCGCTGTCGTCGACGCGCACGGGCACGGCCTCGACGTACAGGATCGGCATCCGGGCGCGTGCCGATTCGAGCTCGTCGGACGGCAGCCAGCCCGGCGTGGTTTCGGTCATGTCAGACATTGGCCGATCATACTTTCAACGTCAGTCGGTGCGCGCGTCGCTCCGATCACACCTGTCACTGATGCCCGGGTCCGTCCCCGCGCATGCGTGGCCGGACCGATCAGTCGTGGGCGGCCCACATTCCGCGCACATGACCGAGGTGGCGGGTCATCACCGTGTGCACGGCGGCCTCGTCGCGGTCGAGGAGGGCGTCGAGGAGTTCCAGGTGCTCCTGAGCCGAGGAGAGCAGACGGCCGGACTCGGCGAGCACGGTCAGACCGTAGAGGCGGGCGCGTTTACGCAGGTCACCGACCACCTCGACGAGGTGCGCGTTGCCCGCGAGGGCGAGCAGACCGAGGTGGAAGCGGGTGTCGGCCTCGACGTACGCGATGAGGTCCCCGGCGGCCGCGGCGGCGACGATCTCCCGGGCGGCGGGCCGCAGCGCCTCCAGCGAGACCGGGTCGGCCGTCCGGGCCAGGCCGACGGTGGTCGGGATCTCGATGAGCGACCGGACGTGGGTGTACTCGTCGAGCTGCCGCTCCGTGACGGCGGTGACCCTGAACCCCTTGTTGGGCACGGTGTCGACCAAACCCTCCTTGGCCAGATCCAGCATGGCCTCGCGCACCGGCGTCGCCGAGACGCCGAAGCGGGCGGCGAGCGCGGGCGCGGAGTACACCTCGCCCGGCCGCAGCTCACCGGCGATCAGCGCGGCCCGCAGCGCGTCGGCGACCCGCTCGCGGTAGCTGCTTTTCTTCCCGCCGAGCACCGGCAGCGCCGGGGTCGGGGGAGCGGCGGCGGACGGGGCGCCGGCGCGCTGCGGGGCCATGGGGGGCATGCGGTCTCTCCTGGAGTCCTGAAGTCCCGGAATCCTAGAGGACGAATCCGGAGGGGAACGGGTCGGACGGGTCGAGCAGGTACTGGGCCGTGCCGGTGACCCAGGCGCGGCCGGTGAAGCTGGGCAGCACGGCCGGGACACCGGCCACCTCGGTCTCGCCGAGCAGCCGCCCCGTGAACCGGGTGCCGATGAACGACTCGTTCACGAACTCGGTGTGCAGGGGCAGTTCGCCCCGAGCGTGCAGCTGTGCCATGCGCGCGCTGGTGCCCGTACCGCAGGGGGAGCGGTCGAACCAGCCGGGGTGGATGGCCATCGCGTGGCGCGAGTGCCGGGCGGTCGCCCCGGGGGCGTACAGGTGGACGTGGTGGAGACCGCGGATCGACGGGTCCTCCGGATGGACGGGCTCCTCCTCGGCGTTGACGGCGTCCATCAGGGCGAGCCCGGCCCGCAGGATGTCGTCCTTGCGGTCGCGGTCGAACGGCAGGCCGAACCGCTCCAGCGGCAGGATGGCGTAGAAGTTGCCGCCGTACGCGAGGTCGTAGGTCACCGTCCGTCCGTCGGCGAGCGTGATCTCGCGGTCGAGGCCGGCGGAGAACGACGGCACGTTCCGCAGGGTGACCGCCTTCGCCGCGCCGTCCTCCACCGCCACCTCGGCCACGACGAGCCCCGCCGGGGTGTCCAGCCGGATGGTGGTGACCGGCTCGACGACCTCGACCATGCCGGTCTCCACGAGCACGGTCGCCACGCCGATGGTGCCGTGGCCGCACATCGGCAGATAGCCGGAGACCTCGATGTAGACGACGCCGTAGTCGCAGTCCGGGCGGGTCGGCGGCTGCAGGATCGCCCCGCTCATCGCCGCGTGGCCGCGCGGCTCGTTCATCAGCAACTGCTTGACTTCGTCGCGGTGTTCACGGAACCACAGCCGTCGTTCGTTCATGGTCGCGCCGGGGATCGTGCCGATCCCGCCGGTGATGACCCGGGTGGGCATGCCCTCGGTGTGCGAGTCGACGGCGTGCAGGACGAGTCTGCTGCGCATGGCCGGTCCTCCTTTCCGCCGCGGTTACGCGAGGCCCGCCGCGACGGCCTTCTCGGTGGCAGCCCGGATCACGGCCTCCTGCTCCGGCAGCAGCTCCACCCGAGGCGGACGGCAGCGTCCGCCGGGCCGGCCCACGATGTCCATGGACAACTTGATGGCCTGCACGAACTCGACCTTCGAGTCCCAGCGCAGCAACGGGTGCAGCTGCTCGTACAGCCCCTTGGCCGTCGCGAGGTCGCCGTCCACCGCCGCGTGGTACAGCTCGACCGACGCGGCGGGCAGCGCGTTCGGGTACCCGGCGACCCAGCCCTTGGCGCCCGCGAGCGCCAGCTCCAGCAGCACGTCGTCCGCGCCGATCAACAGGTCCAGTTCCGGGGCCAGTTCGGCAAGCTGGTAGGCCCGGCGGACATCACCGGAGAACTCCTTGACGGCCCGGATGCACCCCTCGCCGTGCAGCTTGGCGAGCAGTTCGGGGACGAGGTCGACCTTGGTGTCGATCGGGTTGTTGTACGCCACGACCGGGAGGCCCGCCTTCGCGACCTCCGCGTAGTGCGCCAGCACCGACCGTTCGTCGGCGCGGTACGCGTTCGGCGGCAGCAGCATCACCGACGCGCAGCCCGCGTCCCGCGCCTGCTCGGCCCAGCGCCGGGACTCGGCGGAGCCGTACGCGGCGACCCCCGGCATCACGCGTGCGCCGCCGATCGCGGCGACCGCCGTCTCGACGACCTTGATCCGCTCCTCGGGCGTCAGGACCTGGTACTCGCCGAGCGAACCGTTCGGCACGACGCCGTCACAGCCGTTCTCGACCAGCCAGGCGCAGTGTGCGGCGTAGGCGTCGAGGTCGACGGAGAGGTCGTCGCGCAGGGGGAGCGCGGTGGCGACGAGGACGCCGCGCCAGGGACGGTTCTCGGTGGTGGTCATGCGGTTTCCCTCTCCATGGGGTGTGGCGGGGTACTGGCCGTCGGTGCGGTCACCGCGGCTCCGTCAAGGGGGTGGCGTCTTCCTCGCCGGGGTCTCCCGCCCGTGCCAGCACGCCCAGCGGGACCGGGCGCGCGAGCGGCAGCCGGGTCGCGGCCCCCGGGCAGCCGGCGATCCCCGCCACCGCCGGCCCGCACATCCGGCCCTGGCACCAGCCCATCCCGGCGCGGGTCAGCAGCTTGACCGTTCGCAGGTCCCCGGCACCCAGCTCCCCGACGGCCTCACGGACGGCCCCGGCGGTGACTTCCTCGCAGCGGCAGACGACCGTGGCGTCGGTGACCCGCTCGGTCCAGCGCGTCGGCGGGACGTACACGGTGTCGAGCACCTCGGCGAACGCCCGTAGCCTGGCACGGGACCTGGCGGCCGCCGCCCACGCGCCGGGGTCCGGCGCCCGGCCCAGGAGACGGGCGGCGGCCGACGCTCCCGCGATGTGGCCCTCGGCCAGGGAGAGGGCCGCGCCACCGATCCCGGTGGTCTCGCCCGCCGCCCAGACGCCCGGCACGTCGGTGCGCTGTTCGTCGTCGGCCCACACCCGCGTTCCGTCGGGCTCGACGCGGCAGCCGAGCGTCCCGGCCAGGTCGGTGTGCGCCAGCATGCCGTGCCCGACGGCCAGGGTGTCGCAGCGGACGCGCCGCTCGGTGCCGGGCCGGACCCGCCCCTCGGCGTCGAGTGCGGAGACGGTCACCGCCTCCAGCCGGTCGCCGCCGTGCGCCTCGACGACCGTGTGCCGCAGGAGGGTCCGCACCCGGCGGCGCAGCAACTCCACCGCGTACCCGGCTCCTTCGGCGAGTTTGTCCGCCCGGCCCACCAGCGCTCCGGTCCGCCGTGCGAGGGCCCTCGGGTCCGCCGACTCCACCAGCGCGGCCACCGTGACGCCCGCCGCCGCGAGGCCGGTGGCCACCGGCAGCAGCAGCGGCCCGGTCCCGGCGACGACCGCCGTGCGGCCCGAGACCACGAGAGAGCCCTTCAGCATGGCCTGCGCGCCGCCGGCGGTGACGACGCCGGGCAGCGTCCAGCCGGGGAAGGGCAGCACCTTCTCGTAGCCCCCGGTCGCCAGGAGGACGGCGTCCGCCCGCACCTCGACGGGCCGCTCCTGGGCGGGGCCGAGCAGGGCGTGGACGGTGAAGCGCCGGGTGCCCTCGGGGTGCCGCTCCACGCACCACACGTGGTGGTCCGGGAGAGGGGTGACGCGCCCGGCGGCGACCTGCCGGTCGAGGCCCTCGCGCAGCCGTCGCCAGGTGCGCCACTGGTGGTGCAGGGCCTGCGGACGGCGGGCGCCGAGCCCGGCAGCGGGCTGCCGGTAGAACTGGCCGCCGGGTGCCTCGGCGGCGTCGACCACCGTCACCCGTACGCCCGCTCGGGCCGCCGCCAGGGCCGCGGCGAGCCCCGCGGGGCCGGCGCCGACGATCGCCAGGCGGGGCGGTGCCGGGTCAGAGCTCATGGCCCGTCCCCTCCTGGGTGCTGATCGTGTCGCCCGGGCGGACCGGGACCAGACAGGCCCGTTGGTTGGGGCGGCCGTTCACGGTGACCAGGCAGTCGAAGCACACGCCGATGCCGCAGAAGACGCCCCGGGGCCGGCCCGTGCCCCGGGTGGTGCGCCAGGACGTGATCCCGGCGGCCCAGAGCGCCGCGCCGACCGTCTGGCCGGGCAGCACCTCCAGGGGCCGGCCGTCGAGCGTGACGGTGAAGGCGGGGCCGGGTGCGGCCCGCGCCAGTTCCAGCGGGTTCACGCCGCCTCCCCCACGTACGCGTCGAACCGGTCCGGGCGGAACGGTGTGAGGTCCAGCTCGGGCGGTCCGCCGCCGAGCACCTGGGCGATCAGCCGGCCGGTCCCGGTGGCGAGCCCGATCCCGGCGCCCTCGTGGCCGCACGCGTGGAACAGGCCCGGGGCCCGGGGGTCCGGGCCGATCGCGGGCAGATGGTCCGGCATGTAGGGCCGGAAGCCCATGTACGTCCGCATCGCGCGCACCCCTTCCAGGAACGGGAACAGCCGGGTCGCGCCCGCCGCGAGCGCGCGGACGGCGGGCAGGGAGAACGACCGGTCGAAGCCGACCCGTTCGCGGCTCGCACCGATCAGCACGGGCCCGGCGGCCGTGCCCTCGACGACCGGGGAGGTCTGCAGGGCCGCCGAGTCGCTGGCCACGTCGGCCACGTAGTCGGCGGCGTACACCTTGTGCCGCACCATCGGCGGCAGCGGTTCGGTGACGATCACGAAACCACGCCGCGGCAGCACGGGGAGGGTGACCCCGGCGAGCGCGGCCAGTTCTCCGCCCCAGGTCCCGGCCGCGTTGACGACCGCCGGGGCGTGCAGGTCGCCCCGGTCGGTCCGCACGCCCCGCACGGCACCGTCCGGCGAGCGCAGCACCTCGGTGACGGTCCGGCCGGTGAGCAGCCGGGCGCCGGAGGACCGCAGCAGACGGGCGGCGGCCAGGGTGGGCATGACCTGGGCGTCCTGCGGATAGTGCACACCGCCCGCGAGACCGGGCGCCAGGTACGGCTCCAGCTCGGACAGCCGGTCCGCGGGAACGGGCACCGCCTCCACCCCCGCGGCGCGCTGCCCGGCGGCGAACCGCTCCAGCGCGGCGAGTCCCGCCGGCGCGGAGGCGACGACGAGTCCGCCCTTGGCCTCGTACTCGAACACCGTTCCCAGACCCGGCTCGGCTGCCAGGTCCGCCCACAGACGGTTGGACAGCAGGGCGAGGTCGAGTTCAGGGCCGGGCTCCTTGTCGGAGACCAGGATGTTGCCCTCACCGGCGCCGGTCGTGCCGCCGGCCACCGGGCCGCGGTCCACCACGACGACGTCCAGGCCCGCTCGGGCCGCGTACAGGGCGCAGGCGGCGCCCACCATTCCCGCTCCGACAACCACGACGTCGCAGGTCAGTCGCTCGGTCACATCAGTACTATGTCACATGGCGCACTCGGTCAGGAAGACCGCGACCACCGCGTGTGCCCGCCCGGGCGGTCGGAGCAGGGGAGGGTCAGAGTCCGAGCCCCTGCACCATCGCGTCCACGACGATCCGGCAGCGGGGGAGCGGATGCGGCCGCGGGTGCGAGTCCGTCCGGGCAGGGGCAGGGGCAGGGGCAGGGGCAGGGGCAGGGGCAGGGGTGGGGGTGGGTCCGTCGTCGACGGCCCGGGCCGTGCGGTCCTCCGGCACGGCCACCGGGATCTCCCGCAGCCACCGCTCGACGACCCGCACCGGGAGGCCGTGGCGGCGTGCGGCGTCCCGCACCGTGAGCCTGCCGGAGAGGATGCCCGCCAGGGTGCGGATCCGCTCGGCCGGGGGAATAGCCGGGGGAGTCTCCGGGTCGTTCACGAGCCGGTCCTTTCCGTGAGCCGTGCACCGGGCCGTCGTCCCCGCGCGGGGACGCGCGGGGACGGGCGTGCGCCCAGCAGCTTCGGACCGCGCCGCGGAGCGGTCCCTGCCATGGTGTGGCCGTCGGCCGTCCGGAAGATGAAGAACCGCGCGCACCGACTCTCCCGGACACCACCGGCGGTCACCCGTCCGGCCGAGTACCGGAACGGCTCCCGGACAGTCCTCCCCCGCACGGGTGCGTCGCAGCCGTTGCCCGGCCGCCTCGACGACGAGACCGCCGGGCGGCACCTCGCGCGCCCCGCCCCGCATGCCCCGAACCCGTGGCCCCCCGACACTGACCCCATGCCAGACCCCGCCCCCGGCCCCCGCGTCGACCCCCGCACCGGGCCCAGCCGTATCGAGGACTACGCCCTCATCGGCGACCTCCTCTCCGCCGCCCTCGTCGGCAGGGACGGCAGCGTCGACTGGCTCTGTCTCCCGCGCTTCGACTCACCCGCGTGCTTCGCCGCCCTCCTCGGCGACGAGGACAACGGCCGCTGGCGCATCGCGCCGGCGGAGGAGAGCGGGGCCCAGGCCCACCGCCGCTACCAGGACGACACGCTCGTCCTGGAGACGGAGTGGGAGACGGCCGGTGGCCGAGTCCTGGTGACCGACTTCATGCCGTGTCGCAAGACCGGCGCCCCCAGCGTCGTCCGCATCGTCGAGGGTCTCTCCGGGACCGTCGACATGCGCATGGACCTGCGGCTCCGGTTCGACTACGGCGGGGTCGTGCCCTGGATGCGCCGTCGCGACGGGCATCTGACGGGGACCGCGGGGCCCGAGTCGGTGTGGCTGCGCACGCCCGTCCGGCCGGTGGCCCACGGCACCGCCCACACCGCCGTCTTCCCGGTCGCGGTGGGCGAGAAGATCCCCTTCGTGCTGACCTGGCACCCCTCCCATCTGCCCGCGCCCAGGGAGGTGGACGCGTTCGAGGCACTGCGCAGCACGGAGGCGTACTGGCGCCGCTGGCTGCGCAGGCTGACGTACGACGGGCCGTACCGTGACGCCGTCGCCCGCTCCCTGATCACCCTCAAGGCCCTGACGTACCAGCCGACCGGCGGCATCGTCGCCGCCCCGACCACCTCCCTGCCCGAGGAGATCGGCGGTGTGCGGAACTGGGACTACCGCTTCTGCTGGCTGCGGGACGCGGGGATGACCCTGGAGGCGTTGCTGCGCAGCGGTTTCAAGGCGGAGGCGGACGCCTGGCGGGCCTGGCTGGAGCGGGCGGTGGCCGGGCGGCCCGAGGACGTGCAGATCATGTACGGCATCGCGGGGGAGAGGCGGCTCACCGAATGGGAGGCCGACTGGCTGCCGGGGTACGAGGGCTCGCGCCCCGTGCGGATCGGCAACGCGGCCGCCGGGCAGCGGCAGCTCGACGTGCCCGGCGAGGTGATGGAGGCCATCCATCTGGCCATCGGCTGCGGACTGCGCCCGCGCCAGCACCTGGTCTCCCTCCAGGCCGTGTTCCTGGAACACCTGGAGCAGGCGTGGTCCGAGCCCGACCAGGGGCTGTGGGAGATGCGCGGTGCTCCCCGCCACTACACGCACTCCAAGGTGATGTGCTGGGTCGCCTTCGACCGGGCGGTCCGGCTGGCCGAGGCGCACTCCCGGCCCGGGCCGGTGGAGAGGTGGCGGGCGGTCCGGGACCGTATCCACCGCGAGGTCTGCGAGCAGGCCTTCGACCCGGTACGGGGCACCTTCACCCAGTCGTACGGTTCCCGCGAACTCGACGCCGCGCTGCTGCAGATCCCGCAGACCGGGTTCCTGCCGCCGGACGACCCCCGGGTGATCGGCACCATCGAGGCCGTCCAGCGCGAACTGCTCAGGGACGGGCTGGTGGCACGCTACTCCGCGGGCGCCGCCGGCTCGCCGGACGGCCTCAGCGGCGGGGAGGGCGCCTTCCTGGCCTGTTCCTTCTGGCTCGCGGACGCCCTGCGGCTGATCGGCCGCGGGGACGAGGCCCGCGCCCTGTACGAGCGGCTCCTGGGCCTGCGCAACGACGTCGGGCTGCTCGCCGAGGAGTACGACCCCCGGGCCGGCCGCCAACTGGGCAACTTCCCGCAGGCGTTCACTCATGTCCCGCTGATCCGGGTGGCCTACGAGCTGGACCGGCACGCCCCGCACGCCCGCCGGGAGGATCCGAAGGCGCCCCCCGGCAAGAAGGTGGGATGAGCGTGCTGCCCGGGTTCCTCACGAGGGCCGTGGAACTGCTGCTCGGCCGGGAGGGGGGCCGCCCCCTGCATCCGCGGGCGGCGGGCGGTGCCACCGTCGTGCTCGCGGTGGTGATGCTCCTCGGCTCCTGGGCGGTGACCGTCGCCGAGCACGGCGCCCCCCGCGCCAACCCGACCTCGTACCGGAAGGCCCTGGGGTGGTCCTGCTGATCCTGCCCGCCGCGGGCTTCGTCCTCGGCGACACCGACGCCGAGGCCGCGGAACTCGCCAGGGAGGTACGCCGGCTCCAGGTCAGCGGCGCCACCGCCCTCAAGCACCTGGAGTTCGTCTGGAACCGCGACCTGTCCTCCTGCGACCCGGACGGCCCGCTCCCCGACATCGACCCGGACGTCGGCGACAGCCACATCTCCCAGGGCCGTGCCCAGGTGCGCATGTACCGCGCCCCGCTCGCCACCGCCCGCGCGTGGCGGGAGCCGGCCGCCGCCCACAACTGGTCCATCCGGGACCTGGTCATCGAGACCGGCAACCGCCAGAACTTCGTCGGCTCGCCGGAGACGGTCGCCCGCACCATCGACGACTGCGTCCAGTCCGGCGCCGCCGACGGCTTCGTCCTCGTCCCCCACACCACCCCGACCGGCCTGGACCCCTTCGCCGACAAGGCCGTCCCCCTGCTCCAGGAACGGGGCGTCCTCCGCACGGACTACGAGGGCTCGACCCTCCGCGACCACCTGGGCCTGGACCCTCTGGCCTGACCCGTCGACCGCACCCCCGCCGTACGGGCGCGGGGGGAGCGCGCGCCTGTCGGGAAGCTCCCGTACCGGCCGTCCCCGCCGTCGGCCGGGTCACGCGAAGGGTCGGCGAACCCGCCGCATACTGACGTACCGTCAGTTTGCAAGCGGACCCACCTCTGGGAGGAACGGCGATGACCGAACGGATGCTCCTGCGCGCGGGCCATGTCGTCTCGATGGATCCGGACATCGGCGACCTGCCCCGGGGCGACGTCCTCGTCGAGGACGGCACGATCACGGCGGTCCGGCGCGAGATCGACGCGGACGTGGACGCCGAGGTGCTCGACATGACCGGCCGTATCGTGATCCCCGGCTTCGTCGACACCCACCGCCACACCTGGGAGGCGCCGATCCGCGGCTGCGCCCCCGACGCCACCCTCGACGACTACTTCGTCGACGTCCTCGACACCTTCGCGCCCGTCTACACCCCCGAGGACGTGTACGCCGGCAACCTGGCCGGCACCCTGGAGTGCCTCAACGCGGGCATCACCACCCTCGTGGACTGGTCGCACATCAACAACACGCCCGAGCATCCGGACGCCGCGATCCAGGCGCTGACGGAGACCGGCATCCGCGCCCAGTACGCGTACGGCAGCGCGAACACCTCGCTCGCCGACTACTGGTTCGACAGCGCGATCGCGGTACCCGGCGACGACGTACGGCGGGTCCGCGACCGGTACTTCGCCTCCGGCGGCGGCCTGCTGACGATGGGCCTGGCCACCCGCGGTCCCGGCTTCTGCACCGACGACGTCGTCACCCGGGAGTGGGGTCTCGCCCGCGAGCTGGACCTCCCGATCACCGTGCACGTCGCCATGGGCCGCCTCGCCGGCCGCTTCGGCATGGTCAGGCAGCTCCACGGACTGGGTCTGCTCGGCCCCGACACCACCTACGTCCACTGCTGCCACCTCAGCGAGGAGGAGTGGCGGATGGTGGCCGACAGCGGTGGCACGGTGTCCGTCGCCGCCCAGGTGGAGACCCAGATGGGGCACGGCTGGCCGCCCGTCATGCAGGCCATGGAGCACGGGCTGCGGCCGTCCCTGAGCATCGACGTCGTCACCACCGTGCCCGGCGACATGTTCACCCAGATCCGGGCCGCCTTCGGCGCCGAACGGGGCCGGGTCAACGCCGACTGCTGGCACTCCAACCTGCCCGTTCCGAAGACGATGTTGACGGCACGTCAGATGCTGGAGATGGCCACGCTCAACGGCGCCCACGTGGCCGGCGTGGAGGACCGTACCGGCTCCCTGACCCCCGGCAAGAGGGCCGACATCGTCGCCCTCGACGCCACCGCGCTCAACATGGCGCCGGTGCACGACGCGGTGGCCGCCGTGACCCTCGGCGCGGACGTCTCCAACGTGGAGACGGTCATCGTCGACGGAGTGGTCCACAAGCGCGACGGCAGGCTTCTCGCGGACGTCGGCCGGGCCCGCCGCCTGGTCGAGGAGTCACGCGACCGGCTGCTGGCCGCGGTGGCGGCGAGGAAGCCGGCCGCCTGAGGCCGCTGACACGCCGGGCGGCCCGGGCCCGACACCGTACGGTGTCGGGCCC